>DASYCF010000639.1:0-14661 GCA_036500365.1 Byssovorax sp. | reverse complement strand
CGCGCTCTTACCACGGCCCGCGCTGGCGGAGGCGCGGCGGCCGGACGTCGGCTACGTTCCGCCGATGGTCGCCGGCAGCTTCGATGGCCCCCCGCGCGGCCGAGAACCCCGGGCGTGGGTGCGCTCGCTCGTCGGCGTCGCCGCCGTGGCGAGCCTCGGCGTCGGCGGCGCGCTCTTCTATCGGTCGTACACGCCCGAGTTCGACTACGGCGAGCACACGCCCGACGTGCGGCGCGCCGAGGCGATGCTCGCGCGCGAGCCGTGCGATCACGACGCGGTCGTCGGCCTGCTCGCTGCGATCGGCGACGCGGGCGACTCGCGCGGCGTGCTCCGTCGCGGCGCCGCCTTCGAGTCCGCGTGCGGCCCGTTCGACGGGGTGACCGAGATGACGCTGCGCTCGCGCATGGTCCTCGGCGACCTCGACGGCGCGCTCGCCGACGCCGACAAGCTCGTCGCCGCGCAGCCGCTCAACCCGTACCGCCTCGTGTGGCGCGCCGACGTGCAGCGCGAGAGGAAGCAGTTCGCGCGCGCCGCCGCCGACTTCGCGAAGGCGCTCGAGCTCGAGCCCGCGCTCCTCGACGTGCCGGTGCCGCTCGCCGACCTCGACGAGCAGCTCGGCAGGCCGTGCGACGCGTGCGCCGCGCTCGAGGTCCTGGTCGTGCATCACCCCGACAACGCGTGGAAGATGGACGTCGTCAATCGCATCGATCGCGTCGCGAAGGCGGGGCGGTGCGGCACGTCGACGACCCCGGGCGCGACGGTGACCGCGAGGCCGAGCGCTGCGGGCGGCCCGGCGCGCGTCGACGTGGAGCTCGCGGGCGTCGCCGCGGGCTCGTTCGTCGTCGACACCGGCGCGACGTACGTGACGCTCGGCGCAGCGACGGCGGCGAACGCCCACGTCCCGTACCGCGCCGCGCCGAAGGTGAAGCTCCACACCGCGAATGGCGAGCACGAAGGGTCGCTCGTCGTCCTCCCGCGGGTCGAGGTCGGGCCGTTCGTCGCCGACCACGTGCTCGCCGTCGTCGTCGACGACCTCGGCCCCGGCGTCGAAGGCCTCCTCGGGATGAGCTTCCTCTCGCGCTTCGACGTGCACCAGGCCGACGGCGTGTTCACCATCGGCGCCGCCGCGAGGAAGTCGGCACCGAAGCCGTGAACGCCGCTGGCGGGTCCCAGGGAGCGTCCCGGTCCGCGCCGACGCGGCGCGATTCGTCCGCTTGAATCGGTCGCGCCTCGCCCCGGCCCGTCGCGAGCGGTAGGTTCACCTCCGTGGACGCTTCGGACGACGCGCTGTCGCGCGCGCGCGGCGTGTCGCCCGACGCGCTCGGCGTGGGCCTGCGCGTGCCGCACTACGGCTACGTGCTCGAGCACGCGCCCGACGTCGACTACCTCGAGGTCATCAGCGAGAACTTCCTCGGCCCCGCGCGGACGCCTCGCGAGCGGCTCGGGCGCGTGCGCGAGCGCTACCGCGTGGCCCTCCACGGCGTCGGGCTGAACCTGCTCGGGCACGCGCCGCTCGACGAGCGCTACCTCGACGCGCTCTGTCGCCTCGCCGACGACGTCGACGCGCCGTTCGTCACGGACCACCTCTGCTGGACGGGCGCGCACGGCGTGAGCCATCACGACCTCTTGCCGACGCCGTACGTCGCCGATCTCGTCGAGTTCGCCGCCGAGCGCGCCGCGTACGTGCAGCGTCGCCTCGGCCGGCCGTTCGGCCTCGAGAACCTGTCGAGCTACGTCTCGTTCAAGGCGTCGACGCTCACCGAGTGGGAGTTCTTCACGTCGGTCGTCGCGCACGCGGGGTGCTGGTCGCTGCTCGACGTGAACAACGTGTACGTCTCGAGCCAGAACCACGGCTTCGATCCGGACGCGTACCTCGCGGCGATCGATTTTTCGCGCGTCCTCGAGGTGCACGTCGCCGGGCACACGCGCGAGCCGAGCGGCACGCTCGTCGACACGCACGATCACGCCGTCGCCGCCGACGTGTGGGCGCTCTACGGTCGCGCTTGGCGGCGCGGCGGGCCATTCCCGACGCTGCTGGAGTGGGACGCGCGCTTGCCGCCGATGCCGGACCTCCTCGTCGAGCTCGCGAAGGCCAGGGAGGCGCGCGCGTGACGCGGCCCGCGCCGGCGTGGCTCGGCGAGCTTCAGGAGCGCTTCGGGAGCGTGCTGCGGACGCCGCTCGATCGCGCGCCCGGCACGCTCACCGCGCGCGTCGATCGCTACGACCCGCGCGCCGTCGACGACGTCGCGGACGCGGCGAACGTCACCGCGGCCGAGCGCCTCGCCGTCTACAACCGGCAGCTCTGGTGCCGCCTCTTCGATGTCTTGCAGAGCGCGTATCCGCTCGCGTGCAGCCTCGTCGGCGCGTGGTCGTTCAACGCGTACGCGGCCGGCTTCCTCGAGGCGTCGCCGCCGCGCGGCTTCGACCTCGACGCGGTGCCCGACGGGTTCGCAGCGTTCTTCGCGGCGGCGCTCGAGCGAGAGGATCACGCCGATCGCGCGGCGCTCGCCGAGGCGGCGCACATCGACGCCGCGTTCCGTGCCGTGTTCCGCGCGCCTCGCGTCACGCCGTTCCACCCGACGAACGACGACGCGGCGCGGCTCCTCGGCGCGCGCCTCGTCGCGTCGCCCGCGGTCGTCGTCGTCACGGAGCACCGCGCGCTGCTCACGCTTCGTCGCGCGCTCCTCGGCGGAGCCGCCGATCTCGACGCGGCCGGTCGAGCGGCGATGCCCTCGCCGCTGCCCTGCGCGCGCGCGATCGCCCTCGTCCGCGCCGATCGCGGCACCGCCGAGGTCGAGCTCGAGCCGCGCGAGGCCGAGCTGCTCTCGCTCCTCTCGCAGCACGCCGTCGGCGACGCCCTCGGTCGCCTCGAGCGCGCGTGTGCGGCTGCCGAGCGCGCCGCGCTGCCCGAGCAGGCCCGGCGGTGGCTCGCGGCGAGCGTTCAGCGAGGGTTTTGGAGCGGGCTCGAGGACGTAACCTGACGTCAGCGGTGAGCTCGCGTCAGCCAGGCTCGCTGCAGATGACGCAGCTGTAGCCCGAGCACTGGTTCGTCGCCCGGCACGTGTGCTCCGTCAGCGTCTGCGTGTCCGAATCGTAGGAGAAGCCGCGGCACGCGTTCGAGCCGCCGCAGTGGGGCTGGATCTCGAAGACGCCGCCGCGCGCGCTGCACATCGTCTGGAACTGTTGCTGCGTGAGACTCTGCGTCGCGCTCGACGTCACCGCGGGGTCGGGCGACACGCCGCTCGGGCAGGCGGTGTCGGGCAGCGGATCGTCTCCCGTCGCGCCGCTCGTCGTGCACGCGGCGATGCAAAGGAGGCCAGTCAGCGCGGCGCCGAGCAGCGCCTTGCTCACAACCAAGCTCTCGTCCGACATGGCGTCGACGCTACCACGGAGGAGGCGGCTCCTCACGCGCGCGTCAGCTGCAGATCACGCAGCTCCAGCCGCCGCACTGGTTCGTCGCGCGGCACGTGTGCTCGGTCAGCGTCAGCGTGCCCGAGTCGTACGAGAAGCCGCGGCACGCGTTCGAGCCGCCGCAGTGGGGCTGGATCTCGAAGATGCCGTCGCGCGCGCTGCACATGTCCTCGAACTGCTGCTGCGTGAGGACCTCCATCGTGCTCGACGTCACCGCCGGATCGGCCGAGACGCCGCCGTCGCACGTCGTGTCGGGGAAGGGCGTGTCGCCGTTGAGGGGCGCCCCGCCGCTGCTCGCGGTCGACGCGCCGCCGCCGCCGCCGGACGCCGCGGTCTCGCCGCCTGCGCCGCCCGTCGACCCGGTCGAGCCGCCGGTCGCGCCGCTCCCGTCGCTCGTGCTGGCGCTCGACGCGCTCGACGCCGCGTGCGCGCTCGACGATGCCTGCCCGGTCGACGCGGCGGTGTTCGACGTCGAGCTCGCCCCGCCTGCACCAGGAGTCGAGCTCGAGCTCGCGCCGCCGGCAGAGGGCGTCCCCGCGTCGGTCGTCGCGCACGTCACCGAGGCCAAGGAGAGGAGGCCGCCGAGGGCCGCGCCCAGCAGCGCCTTGCTCGCGCTCAAGCTCGTGTCATCGGACATGGCCTCGACGCTACCACGGAGACGCCGCCCGAGCCTCGATGCGTCGGCAGCCCCACCCGGCAGACACGCCGGCGCGCCGAGCTATTTCGCCGCGGTCGGATGATGTCGGGCCACGAACGCGTCGCGGCAGCGCTCGGAGCAGAAATGGGCCACGTGCCCGTCCTCGGTCACGGCGGGCGTCGTCGCGATCACGCGGACCGGCATGCCGCACACGGGGTCGGTCTCGACGATCGGCGCCGCTGGCGGCGCGTCTGCCGCGCCCGACGCAGGCGCCGACGGAGCGCGCGTCGACGTCGTCGCGCGAGGCGTAACCGAGGACGGCATCCCGGCCGCGGACGCGACGGGAGAGGGCGCCGACGTCGTCGTCGCGGGTGACGGAGCTGCGCGCTTGCCCATCACGTAGGCGACGAGCGCGTCGAGCTCGGCGTCCGTGAGCGCGCCGTCGTAGCTCGGCATGAGCCGCAGGTACCCGTCGACCATCTTCGCCGCCGGCTTTTGGATCGACTCCTTCACGTACGCGGCGTCGGCGGTGACCTCTTGCCCTTGCTCGAGGTGGACACGCCGGCCGGCGATGCCCTCGAGCGGCGGCGCGACGTCGGCCCGGGTGTGGCACGCGCCGCAGCCGAGCGCGGCGTAGAGCGCCTCGCCGTCGACCCGCTGCGCACCCAGGGCGCGCTCGGGCGCGGCGGCGGCGCCGAGCTTGCCGGCGTCCGCGACGAGCCGATCCATCGCAGCGGCGTCGTCGCTGTCGTACGCGCCGCGGACGGCGCCGTGCGCGTCGACGAGGAAGAGCAGGCTCGTGTGCGCGATCGGGTCCTTCGTCTCGCCCGTCCGCTCGGCGACGACGTGCATCCCGGCCGCGACGCGCTCGAGATCGTCGCGCGTCGTGCTGAGCAGCTCCCACCGCCGCTCGCCGGGGCGCCACGAGGCCGCGTACGCCGCGAGCGCCTCGGGCGTGTCGTGATCGGGGTCGACGGAGAAAGAGACGAACCGCAGCGACGGGTCGGTCATGTGACGCTGGAGCATCGCCATGCGCGCCGTGATGAGCGGACACGACGACGTGCACTGCGTGAAGATGAAGTCGGCGATCCACACGTGCCCGCGCAGGCTCTCGTCCGTGACACGCGCGCCGCGGTGGCTCGTCAACGCGAACGCGGGCGCCGGCCAGAGCACGGCGGGCGCGCCCGTCGCGTCGCGCGCGGGCTGCGACGCGTAGACCTCCGCCGGCGTCCTCCGGGTGAAGCGCCGGCTGGCGAGGCCGATCGTCGCGAGCGACGCCACGCCTGCGAGGCAGAGGTACGGCCAAGGCGAGCGGACCCAGCGCACGGCCTGCTCTCTGGAGCGCCCGGGCGCCCGGGTCAACGTGACAAACCGCCGCAGCGGTCGGCGCCGACGCCGGAGGCGGACGCGCGGCGGGGCGAGCTCAGCCCGGCGTCCACTGCGGCGCGGCCGAGAACAGGCCGTGCACGACCGTGATCTCGTAGACGAGGAACGCGCCGAACAAGACGCTGATCATGGCCGCCGCGACGGTGACGCCGCGGTGCAGGCGCGCCGAGCGCGCGACGCCGAGCGCGAGCGGCGAGGCGAGCGCGGCCGTGATCGCGAGCATCCCTGCGACCGTCCCGACGCCGAACACGACGAGGTACGCGACCGCCCACCGGGGGTCGTGCACCGCGCCGAGGACGAGGAGCGCCGCGGCGGCCGAGCCGGCGAGGCCGTGCACGACGCCGACGACCAGCGGCCGGACGAGCCGAGCTGCGCCCGTGGACGCGCGCTCGTGCTCGTGCGCGTGCGGATGCGCGTGCGTCGCGGGCGCGCGCGTCGCGCGAAGGCTCGCGGCGCCGATGCCGATGAGCATGACGGCGACGGCGAGCTCCATCCCGAGGCCGACGCGCGGCGGGACGACGAGGCCGAAGAGGATGATGCCGACGCCGAGCAGGAGGATGGTCGCCGTGTGACCCACGCCCCACACGACGCCGATGGGCAGCGCCGCCCTGAGCGATCGCTCGCGGCTCACGATGGCGGCGACGGCGACGACGTGATCCGGATCCGTCGCGTGGCGCACCCCGAGCAGGAAGCCCATCACGACCACGGAGAGCAGCGGCCAGCTCACCAGTAGACCGTCGCCTTGCCGATCACCGTGCGAGGCCAGCCCGGCGAGTAGCTGACGCCGGTGACGGGCGCAGGCTCCCACGGCAGGCGGCTCGTCGTCGCGAAGTTCACCTCGCGCCACGTCGCGTCGCCGAGGTTCTGCACGTCGCACGCGAGCTCGATCATGCGGTATCGGACGCCCGCCTCGCCGTCGAAGATCGTGAAGCCGTCGGCGATGAGCACGCCGTCGTCCGACGCGGGCCGCTCCGCGAGCGACTTGACGCGGATCTCCGCGAACGGCGTCCAGCTCCCGAACGTGGGCTTCACGCCGACGCCCGCCGTGAACGTGCGCGTCGGCGCGAGCGCGACGACGCCCGCGTTGCCGCCGCCGGTGACCTGACCCGTGAACTCGGCGTGCGTGAACGTCGCCTCGAGGTCGGCGTAGAGCCAGTTCCGGAGGTGATATCGCCCGACGAGCTCGACGCCGTATCGACGGGACTGGCCCGACGCCTCGGTCGTGCCGGTGTCGCCGTCCCACACGAGCTCGGACTGGAGATCGAGGAGGAACGCCGCGGCCTCGAGCGAGAGACCCTCGAGCGGGTGGAAGCGCGCGCCGGTCTCGTAGCCGACGGCGGGCGTGAGCAGCGTCGCCGGGCTCTGCTCCTGCACGACACCGCGCGCGTCGTTGGAGTGGAAGCCTCGACCGTACGCGGCGTAGAGGTCGAACCACGGGTGCGGCGACACCTCGGCGATGAACTTCGGGAGGAACAGCGTCGCTCCCTGGACTCCGCTCGTCTTGTCGCCCGTCTGCGCGAGATCCTCGAGGTGATCGCCGACGTCGACGTCGATGCGCTGCGCGCGGCCGCCGGCGATGAACCGGACGTACTTGTTCAGCCGCGCCTCCTCCTCGACGTACATCGCCACCGAGCTCTCGGTGATGCCCGCGTCGACGACGGGGTTCAGGTGCTCGCGCCGCTCGTCGTGCCACAGCGAGTTGTCGATGCTGTCGACCCGGACCTGCGCGCCGAGGGTCGTCGTGAAGCGCGCGCCGCCGAAGCGCACCTGGCGGCGGAGCTTCGTGTCGATCCCGAAGATGTTGCGATCGTCGTTCTGCTCGATCTCGTCGCCGTGGATCGGGTCCACGGCGAAGAACGTGAAGTCCGAATAGAGCGTGAATCGATAGCGGATGTAATAGGCCTGCAGATCGAGGTCGGAGTCCTTCCAACCGGTGTGGAAGCCGAGCGTGGCGCCGTGGCGCTGCGTGTCGCCTCCCTCGCTCGGATCGATGAAGCCAAAATGGCTGATGCAGTGCGCCCCGTAGGCCTCGGGCGGGGGGTTCCCGTATTGCTGCTCGCCCTCCCCGCAGACGGCGCGCGCCGGGATCTGCCCCGAGCCGTTCCAGCTCGAGCCGTAGCTCATCCACGAGAGCCAGACCTTGCTCGTCGGCGAGAGGTCGTGGGTCACCTTCAGGTAGAGGTTGAAGCGCTTGAGATCCTCCGGGTTCACGAACGGACCGTCGTCCTTGTAGAACTCGGCAGCGGCCACGGCGCGCCACGTGTCGCCGAGGTCGGGCGACTCGACGACGAGCCCGCGCATGATGTTGTATTCACCGATGGAGTACTGCGCGTAGCTCTCTTCGAACTTCTCGGCGAGCTGCATGTTGACCGCGCCCGCGGTCGCGAAGTCGCCGAGCGCGGCGTAGTAGACGCCCTTGTACCCGTCGAGCGACGTGACGAGCTCGGGGATGATGAAGTGCAGATCGGAGAAGCCTTGCCCGTGCCCGTGCGAAGGCATGTTGATCGGCACGCCGTCGGCGAAGAAGGCGACGTCCGTCCCGTGGTCGGCGTCGAAGCCGCGGAGAAAATACTGGTTCGCCTTGCCGCCGCCCGCGTGCTGCACGGCGAAGAGGCCTGGCACCGCCTCGACGATGTCACCTGGACGCATGCGCGGGCGGAGCTCGAGCTCGCGGTGGCCGATGCTGGTGCGCGACGCCATCTCGCTGCCCGGCTTCTCGCCCTCGATGGTGACGTCGAGTCCGCCGCCGTTCTCGCCCGTAGAGGAGACCGTGGGCGCGAGCGGCGCGGGCGCGCCCACGGGCACTTGCCCGGTCGCGAGCCCAGGCGCGACGGCCGGCGGATCGGCCGCGGCAGGGCGCGCGAACCCGAGCGCGGCGGCGGTCACAGCGACGAAGAGGACGCGAAGGCTCACGCGGGGCACCGGCGGACCACCGGTAACACCAATTCAGGAAACATGCTACCGTGGCCGACGATGCGCGCGGGAGGCGCACCCGGTTGCGTCTCTTGCACGGAAACTGCTCGTAGAACGTGTGACACGAAGAGAATAAACGGTGATACCCATTCTGCTCAGGGTGCCCGGTTCAGAGGGAACAGATGCGCGCTCCCATCGTGGTCGTCGTGGCCGCAGCCGCCGCCCTGCTGGGCGCGTGCGGTCCCGATCAGACGCCGGACGTCGACTGCGCGGATCCGGCGCGCGTCACGCCGCCGGATCGGACGGTGCCGTACTCTGTCGCCTGCTGCGCCGACGCCGAGTGCGCCGATCCGCCGTTCGACGACGCGGGCGCCCCGTCTTCGGGGAAGGCGGCCTGCTACGGCTACGGCGATCGCGGTCACCTCTGCACGCGGACGTGCGCGAGCGACTCGGACTGCGCGGGCTACGGCCCCGAGGTGTGCCTGTCGACGGGCGTGTGCGACGCGATGGCGGCCGAGCCGCCGACGCCTTCGGACGAGTGAGCGTCCACGAGCGAGCGCCTACGCCCCGTCGAGCACGGCGCGCACCTTCCGCGCGAGCTTCTCGGGCGTGATGGGCTTCTGCAAGAAGGCGACGCCGGCGTCGAGCGCGCCGTGATTCACGACCGCGTCGTCGGTGTAGCCCGACATGCAGAGCACCTTCGTCCCGGGGCGGCGCTCGATGAGGCGCTTCGCGAGCTCCGGGCCGCTCGTCTCGGGCATCACCACGTCGGTGATGATGAGGTCGAGCTTCGCGCGGAGCGACTCGCAGAGGAGGAGCGCCTCTTCGGCGTCGCGCGCCTCGATGACGCGGTAGCCGCGCCGACGCAGGATGCCTGCCGCGACGGCGCGGATCGCCTGCTCGTCGTCGACGACCAGGATCGTCTCGGAGCCGCTGAGCGTGATCGGCGCCTGCGACGGGCTCTCGCCCTGGAGCGCGCCGTCGATGCGCGGCAGGTAGATCTCGAACGTCGTCCCCCTGCCCGGCGTGCTGTGCACCGAGACGCCGCCCTTGCACTGCTGCACGATGCCGAACACGGTCGACAGGCCGAGGCCCGTGCCCTTGCCGCGCGGCTTCGTCGTGAAGAAGGGCTCGAAGATGCGCGCGCGCGTCGCCGCGTCCATGCCGATGCCGTCGTCGCTCACGGCGAGGACGACGTACGGCCCCGGCGCCACGCCGAGCTCCGCCGTCCGCGGCTCGGCCGCGAGGACGACGTTGCGCGTCTCGACGCCGATCGCGCCGCCCTTCGGCATCGCGTCGCGCGCGTTGACGACGAGGTTCATGACGACCTGCTCGAGGTGCCCGCGATCGGCGTGGACGCGGCAGCGCTCGGCGGAGCGGACGAAGACGAGGGCGACGTCCTCGCCGAGGATCCGGCGCAGCATCTTCTCCACGCCCGCGAGGACGTCGTTCACGTCGAGGTTCTTCGGCTCGACGACCTCCTGACGGCTGAACGTGAGGAGCTGGCGCGTGAGCTCGGCCGCGCGGTTGCCGGCCTTCTCGATCTCGAGGAGATCCTCGCGCATCGGGTCGCCCGGCTCGAGGTCCGACGCGAGGATCGAGCTGTACGTGAGCACGACGGAGAGGAGGTTGTTGAAGTCGTGCGCGATGCCGCCCGCGAGGCGGCCGACGGCCTCCATCTTCTGCGCCTGGCGGAGCTGCTCCTCGCTCTTGCCGAGCGCCGCCTCGGCGCGGCGGAGCGCGCTGAGATCGGCGATGAGCCCGACGGATCCTTCGTACGCGTCGTGGTCGTCGAACATCGGGCTCGACTCCATGAGGACGGGCAGCGGCGAGCCGTCGCGGCGCACGAACGTCATCTCGACCTGCGCGCCGGCCCGGTCCCGTCGCTGCGCCTGCCGCTCCGCGAAGCCGCGCTTGCCTGCGAGATCGAGGAAATCGCCCGGCGTGCGGCCGACGATGGCGGACGCCTCGTGGCCGAGCAGCGCCGCCATGCGCGCGTTGACGAACGTCGTCACGCCGTCGACGTCGATCTCCCACACGCCGAACGAGGAGGTCTCCATCACCCGGCGGTAGCGCGCGTCGATCGCGCGCCGGCGCTCCTCGGCGTCGCGCAGGGCGCGGCGCACCTCGCGCTCGTCGAGCTCTCGCTCGACCGCCGGCGCGAGGCGGCTCAGCCGGTCCTTGAACACGTAGTCGTTCGCGCCCGCGCGCATCGCGTCGACCGCGACGTCCTCGCCGATCGTCCCCGAGACGATGATGAACGGCACGTCGCCGTGCAGCGAGCGCGTGATGGCGAGCGCGTCGAACCCGGTGAAGCCAGGCATGTTGAAGTCCGACAGCACGAGCCCGTACACGCCCTCGGCGAGCGCGGCGCGCATGTCGGCCGCGCTCTCGACGCGCCTCGACTCGATCGGTCGCTCGAGCGCGCGCAGCGCCGAGAGCACGAGCTTCGCGTCCGAGGGAGAGTCTTCGGCGAGCAGGACGTGGAGCGCGTCGTTCATCCTGGATCCTTGGGCTTGGGCGGAGGCTCGTTCAGCAACAGCCAAAACAGACCGAGGGTCTTCACCGCGTCGGCGAACTGCGCGAAGTCGACGGGCTTGCGGACGTACGCGTTGGCGCCGAGCGTGTAGCTGCGCAGCACGTCCTCCTCCTCGCCGGAGGTCGTCAGCACGACGACCGGCAGGAGTTTCGTCCGCTCGTGTGCGCGGAGGCGCGCGAGCACGTCGAGCCCGCCGACCTTCGGCAGGTTGAGATCGAGCAGCACGAGCGTGGGCAGCGCGGGCGCCGGCGGAGCGGGCGCCGCCGGCGCGGGGCCGAGCAGGTAATCGAGGGCGGCCGCCCCGTCGCGGGCCACGACGACGTCGTTGAGCACGCCGCAGCCCTTCAGCGCGCGCAGCGTGAGCTTCTCGTCCGACGCGTTGTCTTCGACCAGCAGGATAGTGGGGTTCATGACGACCTCGCGCGCTCGCTGACGGTGAAGAAGAACGTCGCGCCGAGTTCGACGGCGCTCTCCGCCCAGATGCGTCCGCCGTGCCGCCGTACGATGCGCTGCGCGGTCGCGAGGCCGATTCCCGTGCCCGCGAACTCGCTCGCGGCGTGCAAGCGCTGGAAGGGAGCGAAGAGCTTCGCGGCGTACGCCATGTCGAAGCCGGCGCCGTCGTCGCGCACGAAGAACGCGCGCTGTCCGCCCGCGTCGGCGACGCCAAGCTCGATCCGCGCGCGCGGCAGCCTGGCTGTGAACTTCCACGCGTTGCGGATCAGGTTGTCGAGCAGCGCGCGGCCGAGGGGCGGGTCGAGGTGGGCGACCAGGCTGGCGGGCGCGACGAGCTCGACGGCGCGCGATGGTTCGGCCGCGCAGAGGTCGCCCACGATGGAGCGGGCCGCGGCGGCGAGGTCGAACGCTTCGCGCCGGAGCTCGCTCCGGGTCACGCGCGCGAGCGACAGCAGCGCGTCGATGAGCTCGCCCATCTTCTTCGCGTTGAGCACGATCTCCTCGAGCGCGTCCTTGCCCTCGGCGTCGAGCGTGGCGCCGTAGTCGTCGAGCAGGACCCGCGCGAAGCCGTTCATCCCGCGCAGCGGCGCGCGGAGGTCGTGCGCGACCGAGTAGCTGAACGCCTCGAGCTCGTGGTTGGCCGCTTCGGCCGCGTCCTTCGCCGCCGCGAGCGCGTCCTCGGCGCGTCGCCGATCGGTGATGTCGCGCGCGATCTTCGCCGCGCCGACGACGTTGCCGTGCGCGTCGCGCACGGGCGAGCTCGTGATCGACACGTGGACCTCCTCGCCGTCCTTCCGGCAGCGCACCGACTCGAGCCGCACGCGCTCGCCGCGCTGGAGCTGCGCGAGGATGTCGGCCTCTTCGTGCTCGCACCTCGCGGGGATGAGACGCCCGATCGGCTCGCCGACGATCTCGTCCGCCGTGTAGCCGAACAGCCGCTGCGCGCCCTCGTTCCAGCTCGTGACGATGCCGTCGAGCGTCTTGCCGATGATCGCGTCGTCGGACGCGTCGACGAGCGCGGCGAGCCGGAGGCGGCCCTCGACGAGCTTGTTCCGCTCCGTCACGTCGCGGATCGCGCTCGCCACGAGCAGGCGGCCGGGCGACGCGAGCGGGCTCAGGCTCACCTCGACCGGGAACGTCGAGCCGTCCTTGCGTCGACCGCGGAGCTCCACGCCAGAGCCCATCTGCCGCGCCCGCGGCGCGCGCACGTACGCTTCGCGGTGGGCGGCGTGCGCGGCCCGGACCTCGCCCGGAACGAGCACGTCGACGAGCTGGCCGACGAGCTCCTCGCGCGCGTGGCCGAAGAGCCTCTCCGCTTGGCCGTTGACGACGACGATGCGCCCCGCCGAGTCCGTGACCACGATCGCGTCGGGGGCGCCCTCGAGCAGCTCGCTGAACGTGGTCTCGCGCGCCTCGGTGTCGCGCCGCGCCGACCCGGAGCGCCCCAGGATCAGGGTGCAGAGGCGCGCCGTCACGGCGAGGCACGCGACGCCCGCGCAGGCGAGCAGCGCGAGGCCGAGCTCCGCCCCGCGCGGGGCGCCGACGCCGCACGCCCAGCCGACGAGCACCGCCGCGCCGAGGAGCGCGACCGCGACGACGAGCGCGCGCGACGCGGCCGCTAGCCTTAGGACGACGTGCGCGTCCTCTTCCCCCGACATGCTTCCCCCCGACACTCATGCCACCGCGTAGCCCCCCGAAACGCTTCGAAGCTTACACGCGCGTCATGCCGGACGCACAGCCCGGAGCGCTTTTTCTCGAGCGGGGAGGCGAAACAAAGTTGCACCGTCGACGACGGTTCCTTTCACGTCGCGCGCGGTCCTCTCGCCATTTCGTTCGAGCGCGTCGTCGGCAGGCGGGTCGGGCGAGGACGTGCGTCGATGCTGCGCGAGGGGCGCCCGCTCGGCCGCCGCTCGGGTGGCGTGAGCGCGGACAGCGCCGGATTTCCAACGTGGAAACGATCGTGTCAATCGCGCCGAAACACCGTATTCGTCGGCTTGCGCGCCGATTCCGAAGTTCCCGCCAAATCTGGAAACGCTCGTGTCGCCATGCGCGGTTGGCGCGGACGGACTCCCCACGGTAGAGGGCGCCGCACGTGGCGTGAATTGACGCGCTCCGACAACCTTGTGGGGTCTCATGCATAAGCTCGTAGCTTTGACGCTGGCGCTCGGCGCGGCGGCGTTCTTCGTCGGTTGCAGCAGCGACTCGACGACTCCGGCGTCGACGACGAACGAGGTCGCGCAGGGCGCGGCCGTCGGCGGCGCGTGCGCGTCGACCGCGGACTGCGACACCGGCCTGACGTGCGCGACGGACGACCCTGGTGGCCAGTGCGTCAAGGGCTGCGGCGCTCAGTCGGACTGCCCCGATGGCAGCACGTGCACCGACGAGAGCACCTGCTACGCGACCTGCTCCACGAACGCCGACTGCCCGCGCACCGGGTACGCATGCGTGGACGCGATGACGATCGGTGGTCAGCCGACGAAGACCTGCGACACGCCCTGATCGCAAACAAGCCTTGTGCCGCCACGCCGCGTCTCTCCCCCCATCTGGGCGGCGTGGCGGCGCTCTTTCGTAGGCGAGCTGGTCAGTCGAGGAGCTCGCGCGCGGCGTCGGCCGAGAAGCCGAGGAGCACCGGCTCGGGCCTCAGCGTGACGCCGAAGCGCGCGCGCACGCCGAGCTGAACGCGCCGCGCGAACGCGAGGATTTCCGCGGCGGTCGCGCCGCCCTTGTTCACGATCGCGAGCGTGTGCTTCGTCGACAGGCCGACGCGCCCGTCGGTCGTGCCCTTCGCGAAGCCGGCGCGCTCGATGAGCCACGCCGCGGCGAGCTTCGTGCCGCGCCCGTCGTCGGCGGCGAAGCGGGGGATCGACTCGCCGGGGCCGAGCACGGAGGCGGCCCCGATGCGCGCGAGCGCCGCGGCGAGCGCGTCGTCGTCGAGGATCGGGTTCGTGAAGAACGACCCCGCGCTCCTGCGATTCTCGTCGGCCGGGTCGAGGACCATCGATTTCGCGCGGCGGAGCCCGACGACCACGCGCCGCGCGTCCGCGAGCGTCGGCGCCGTCAGACCCTCGCGCGCGAGCGCCCGCTCGAGCTCGGCGTACCGGACGGCCGGCGCGCCGCCGGGCCGCAGCGAGAAGACGACGCGCGTCACGACGACGCGATCGCGGAGCGCGCGCTTGAACACGCTGTCCCGGTACGCGAACTCGCACGCTCCGGCGTCGAGCACGGTGACCTCGCCCGTCCGGCGATCGACGGCGTGCACGCGCGCGATCGTCTCGGAGACGTCTTGTCCATACGCGCCGACGTTCTGGATCGGCGTCGCCCC
>DASYCF010000638.1:0-1627 GCA_036500365.1 Byssovorax sp. | reverse complement strand
CGAGGTGCCCGTGCTCTCGCGCGCCGCCTTCGCGCTCGTCGGCCCACGCGCGACGGAGCGGCTCGGCGCGCTCGTCGACACCGCGCTCGAGGGCGTCGAGCCTGGCCTCGTCGTCGGCGTGTCGACCGTGCCGTACGTCGCGCTCGTCCGCGGCAAACGGTGGGGCCTCGACGCGTGGACGATCGACGGCCCGCCTGCCGTCGTCCACGACCTCGCCGCGCAGCTCGCCGATCTCGCGTGCGGATCGGCCGCCGCGGACGCCCTCCGCGACGCCGCGGGCGAGCCGGCTCCGCTCCGCGTCTTCGACGTCGCGCGCCCGCCGTTCGCCGCGCTCTGATCGCCGCGCCGCGCGTCAGGTTCGGGGACGCGCGAGCGTCACGGCATCCTCGTCGGCGCGGGGACGGCACCGCCGGCGCGCACGTAGTCGACGATGACGCCGCTCACGACCTCGTCCGCCTTCGCGCATTTCGGGGTCACGTCGCCGCTCGCCTCGCCCGTGCACTCTTTGCGGCGATCGGCGACGGCCTTGCCGATCTTCTCGTCGCTCGAGAGCGCGCTCTTCATCGACGCCTCGAGGTTCCGCCACGGGATCTTCGCGGCCTTCGGCTTCGTCGGCGGCGCCTTGAGCGTGAGCTCGCCGTCGGTCAGCGACGCGCACGAGCCGTCCCAGCGGAGCACGTCGTAGCCGCCGCCCGCGCCGCTCACGTGGATCGGCCCGTGACCGGCCGAGCGACGGCGCACGACGATCACCTCCTCGTCGAAGGCGAGCTTGTCGGCCGACGAGAGCCCGCCCGAGGCGTTCCATGCGTCGACCGCGCCGCGCAGGTAGCCGCGCGTCCACGGCGTGCCCTTCGCGAACATCGCGAGCGCGACCTCCGGGTGGAACGTCGCGCAGAGGCGCTTCACGAACGCAGCCTCCGGCAGGCACGCGCCGTCCTTCGTGTCGTCGCAGGCCGTCGGCAGCGCGCCGCTCGGACCCTCGGGCTTGGCGCTCGCGGCGCTCGCGTCGGGCGGCGCGGCGGCCTCGGCCGTCACCGCGGGCACCGCCACCGGGGGATCTGCGCCGCCGCATCCGAACGCACCCGCCGAGAGCACCAGCATCGCCGCCGAGACCGAGACGCGCATCACGCGCACGGTACCGAAGCGCGCGCGCGTTTTGAACGTGGCCTTTTTGCGGCGACACCCGCGCGCCTCGGTCCGCGGGGACGAAGACGACGGCGATCGCTCGAGCGAACGCGCCGTTCTGCCACACGAGCACGGCCGGGGTGACTACTTGCTCTCTCCCCGGAACGCGTACGTATAGGACACGTTCGTCCCGTTTGCCTCTTGGTTGCCGACCACGTCGAGCGACACGTGCCGCTTCGCCGTGGCCTGGACCGTGCCGGAGAGCGGAAGCTCGCCCTCCCACGCCCCGACCTTGACCGAGCAGGTGTTCTTGACGAGCGCGGTGTCGGGGCCCGTGAGCTTGCCTGCGAGCTTGCACCCCTCGAACGCGACCGTCACGTTCTGGCCGTCCTTGGTCACGGTGACGCTCTGGTCGTCGTGGCGGCGAGGACCGATGTCGTTGGCCGCGCGCGCGCCGGTCGCGTGGACCTGGATGTGGACGCTCCCGCCCTCGCTCGCGGTG
>DASYCF010000637.1:0-2204 GCA_036500365.1 Byssovorax sp. | reverse complement strand
GAAGGCGACGCACCGGATCACGCGCGTCGACGCGCGCACCCTCCGCGTCGAGATCCTCGGCGGCCGCATGTTCGAGGGCGCCTTCGAGACCGTCGTCCGCAGCCCGCGCGAGGCGCCGCTGGAGCCCGGCGACCGCGTCGCGCTCGAGGGCGCGGTCGTCACCGTGCTCGCGTCCGACCACGGGGCGCCGACCGCGCTCGAGTACGCGATGGACCGCTCGCTCGACGACGACGACGTGCGCGTCGTGACCTGGCAAGACGGCGCTCCGCGGCGCGTCGATCTCCCCATCGGCGGCGCCGAGGAGATCGCATGGAGCCCCGGACCGACGGGCCTCTTCTGACGCGCGCGCGGCGAGGTCCGTGGCGCTAACCTCGCCGGCGATGCCGGCCCAGTGGACCCCAGCGGCGCGGGCGGAGCTGTCCCCGCGGCGCGGAGAGGCGCGCGCGCCTTCGCTCGAGTTCGACACCGCTTGGATCGTCGACGAGGTGACGCGACGCGCGCGCGACCGCCGGCCCGTGTACGAGAAGGGCCGCGCGCACCCGGCCGCCGCCGCGCTCGCCGCGCGGGTCGACGCCGCGTTCGCCGCCGCGGACGCGTACGCGCGCGACGAGGCCCCGCGCGATCCGGCCGCGGAGGGCGCGCTCCTCGTCGTCCTGCGCGTCTGGGTAGAAGACCCGAACCGCCTGACGCGCGCGATCGTGCGCCGGTGGATCGCCCGCGCCGGCGTCGCGTTCGCCGTCAGCAGCGTCGCCGAGCAGGCGTCGCTCGCGTCGGTGCACCCGCCCGGCGACGGCTTGAGGGCCGACCGCACGGCGGCGTGGCTCGCACCGCACGCGGCCGCGTCGCTCTTCCCGCCGAACTTCGCCGACGCGCGCGCCGACCTCGAGCGCGCGGTGCTCTCGGCGAGCGAGGCCGACTACGCGGCGACGGTCGCGGCCGTCGCGGCGCTCCGCGCGCAGATGCCGGCGATCGCGGGCGAGCTCACCGCGCTCGTCCCGACGGAGCACGCCTTCGCGCGCGCGGACGTCGAGGCGTTCCTCGCGGTGGACGCTCCGCGCACGACCGGGCGCGAGCAAGCGCGCCTCTTCGCCGTCCTCGACGACGTCGCCGTCGCCGCGCGACTCCTCGAGCGTCTGCTCGCGCTGCAGCGGGTCTGGGCGGTGGCGGCGCACGTGTTCGACGCCGTGCGCCTGCTCGATGACCTCGCGCTCCCACCGCTCGTCGCACAGCTCGACGCGTGGCACGCGGCGCCGCCGCTGATCTGGAACGCGGACGCGCGCCGCATCGCGCGCGCGGTCGCGCTCTTCGACGACCCGCGCGCCGCGGCCGCGCTCGCGCCGTGGGTCGGTGACGCGCGGACGCTCGGCCCCGTCGCGATAGAGTTCTTCCAGCGCTTCCCAGCGCGCGCCGCGGCCGCCCTCGCGCCGCGCATCGGTGACAAAAACAAGAAGGGCGACGCGGCGCGCGAGCTCCTCACGCGCGTCGCGCGCGTCGACGCCGCAGCGGTTCAGGCCGCCGCGCTCGAGCTCCCGGCGGGCGAGCGCGCGGCCGTCGAGCGGCTCCTCGCGTCGCTCGCCGTCGGCGTGGACGTGTCCGAGGCGGCGCTCGACGAGCTCCCGCGCGTGCTCGCCGATCCGCCGTGGCGCGCGAAGGGCGCGAAGAGGCTCGTGGCGCCGACGCTCTCGCGCGCTCTCTCGTCGCTGCCGTACGACGAGCGCGTGACGTGGGCGAGCGACGACGAGCGCGCTCGCGCCTCGCGGCGACGCGGCGGGCCGATCCTCTTCCGGATGACGCAGGCCGAGCTGAGCGCGCTCGCGCAGGCCGACATGGCGAGCGGCGCGCGGAGGAGCGCGGCCGAGCGCATGCGCCCGCTCCAGTGCGCGCTCGCCGACGTCGCCGACGCCGACGCGCTCCGCCTGTGGTCGCGGCCTCCGCCTCCCGCCCTGCCCGGGGACGCGGGTTACGTGGACGACCTCGCGCACATGCTCGCGCGCTTCGACGTCGCCGCGATCGCCGGCGCCGTCACGTCGATGCCGCACCTCGAGCGCTCACCGGAGGCGGTCTCTCTGCTCCTCCAGTGCGACTCCCCGCACGTCGCGATCGTCGCCGCGCGAGCGTCGTCGCAGCCCGCGAGCGCGAAGGCCGCCGCGGCGTGGATCGACGGCCACGCGACGGCGGCCACCCTCGGCCTGCTCCCGCTCGCC
>DASYCF010000636.1:0-8642 GCA_036500365.1 Byssovorax sp. | reverse complement strand
CGCTCCCGCCGCACGAGCCGGCAGGCTCCGGGGCGGGCTTCGCGGAGTCGGCGCGGTTCGCGGCAGCGTTCCGCGTGATGGCGAGCGGCGGCCTCGTCTCGCCCGACGTCGTGCGCGCCCTCTCGTCGTCGCCGGCCGAGCTCGACGCCGAGGGCGCGGAGCTCGCCGGGCGCGTCTTGCCGAGGCGCGAGGTCGTGCAGCTCATCGACGCGGTCGCCGCGAGCTCGATCGACGACGCCGTGAAGCTCGGCCTCGCGGCCGGTCTCGCGCTGCGCCCGCCCGTCCCGCGCGGCGCCCGAGCAGAGGACCACGCGCTCGAGGAGGGCGAGCACACCGAGCTCGTGTACGACGCCGTGAAGGCGCTCTCGCAGGCGACGACTCGCGACGGCGGCCTCACCGGCAAGGCGCGGCTCGCGTCGTGGGCGGCCGAGGGGTTCGGCGCGCGCGGCGCGAACGACGACGCGGCGACCCTGCTCGCCGAGCTCGCGCGCCGCCCCCTCGCGGCCGAGCGCGTGATCCTCGGCCGGGTCGCGGCGAAGGTGCCCGCGCTCGTCGGCGAGCTCTCTGCGTGCGCCGCGCCGATCGACGGCGTACCCGCCGCGCTGCTCGAGCTCGCCTGGAGCGACGCGCGCGTGCCCGAGGACGAGATCGTCGCGCTCGCCTCGCGCATCGCCGCCCCGAAGAAGCGCGCCGAGGACGTGCCCGAGGACGAGGTCGATCTCGATCCGAGCGCGCGCTCGATCGAGCTCCTCGAGCGGGTCGTGCTCGTCGTCACGCAGCGCGCGAACGTCTCGCCCCGCGGCGCCCTCTCGGTCGTCGCGCTCGACGCGCGGCGCGTGCGCTACATCCTCGCCGCGCTGCCGTCGTGGAAGGGCCGCATCACTGGCGGGCGCCTCGCGCGCGTCCTGCGCCAGCACGGCGCCGCGATCTCGGTCGCGCAGGCCGAGTCCCGCGCGCGCGCCTCGAAGATCGAGGCGTGGACCGAGCGGCTCATGAGCGAGATCGAGGCCGGCGTCGCGCTCGCGGTCGGTCACCTGACCGGCGCCGAGGTCGCGCGGCGCATCACGATCGGCCGGCAGGCCGTCGACGACGGGCTGTCGATCGCCGCCGGCGCCGAGGCGCGCGCCGCGGTGGAGGGGCCCGCTTCGGTCGCGCCGCTGCTCGCGTGGGGCGCCCAGCACCGGACCACGAACGCCGCCGCGCTCGCCGTGTGGCTCTTGCTCGAGCGCCTCGATCGCGAGCGCCAGCGCGCGCCGACGCTCGTCGCGACGTCGATCGACGCGCTCGCGAGCTCGCGCGCCGCCATGCCCACGTCGGTGATCGACGCGCTGGCGACGCTCGAGCACCGGCGCCCCGGCCGGCTCGAGGCCGTCCACGCCCAGTCGCCGCGCGGCCGCGCGACCCTCGCGAGCGCGATCGCCCGGGCCTACCGGGCGATCGGCGGCATGCGCGACGAGAGGCAAGGATGACCGACGCGCTCGGCCACGAGCTCCGCCACGTGTTCCGCGCCGTCCCGCTGGTCGCGGCGCACGCGTCCGAGCTCGCGGCGCCGGGCGACTTCGTCACGGTCGACGCGGCCGGCGTCCCCGTGCTCCTCGTGCGCGACAAGGCAGGCGAGCTCCGCGCGCACGTGAACGTGTGCAGGCACCGCGGCACGCGCCTCGTCTCGGAGGCGCGCGGGCACGACCGACGCGCGTTCGTGTGTCCGCTGCACGGCTGGGCCTACGACCTCGAGGGCGCGCTCTTCCACCTGCCGCGCGCCGAAGGCTTCGACCACGTCGACGCTTCGAAGCTCGGCTTGCCGAGCGTGCCGTTCGCCCCGGCGTTCGGCCTCGTGTGGATCGCGCTCGCGCGCGGCGCGGTGGTGGATCCGCGCGCGCTCGTCGGCGCCGATCTCGCTCGCGAGCTCGACGCGCTCGATCTCGGATCGCGCGTCGCGTGGCAGCCGACGAGCTCCGTGAAGGGCGTCGATTGGAAGCGCGCGGTCGACGCGATCCTCGACGCGTGCGGCCGAGCGGACGCCGCGCGGCTCGACGGGTGCGGCCCGAACCTGCGCTTCGAGCTCGGGTCGGCGACGCTTTTCTTGCTGTTCCCGAACGCGGTGCTGTTCGTCGACGACGCGCACGCTTCGGTGTTCACGGTCACGCCGACGGGCGCGGCGGCGTGCCGCGTGTCGACGTTCGCGCTCGTGTCCGCCGCGTCTCCGGGCCTGGCCGCAGCGGCCGACGTCGCGAGGCTGCGCGCCGCGGTCGAGGAGCGGCTCGCGCGGTAGCGCTACTCCTCGGGCTTGGCCGCGCCGCCGAAGAGCGCGTGGCGGAAATAGCCGAGCTGGCTCTTCGCGATCTCCTTCGCGATCTCGACGGGGTTGGCCTCGCGCGCCGAGCTTCGATCGAGCAGCGCGCCGCCCTCGTAGAGATCGCGGGTCTTCGCGCGCTGGAGCTTGCCGCTCGACGTCTTCGGCAAGACGCCGACGTCGAGGCCGAGCACGTCGTCGACGGTGAGGCCGAGCGCCTGCTGCACGCAGCGGCGCACCTCGCCCTTCAGGCTGTCGCGCGCGGCGACGTCGGCGACGGGCGTCTCGAAGCAGATGACGACGCGCTCGCGATCGCCCTGCGGCTTCATCGTGCCGAAGGCGATGACGTTGCCCTTGCGCACGCCCTCGACCTTCGCCGCCTCCCACTCGAGGTCTTGCGGGTAGTAGTTGCGGCCGTTGACGATGATGAGCTCCTTCGACCGGCCGCACACGTGGACGCGGCCGTTCGCGAGGTAGCCGAGGTCGCCCGTGCGGAGCCAGCCGCCGGCGAACGCGGCGCGCGTGAGATCGGGGTCGCTGTAGTAGCCCGACATGACGCTCGGCCCGCGCAGGCGGAGCTCGCCGACCTGGCGCTCGCCGAGCGGGTGCGCGCTCGCGTCGTCGTCGACCGCGAACACCTGGATGTCGTGGCCTTCGAACGCCTCGCCGCACTGGACGATCGACGCCGTGCCGTCGTCGCTGGCGGGCTTCGGCGTGGCCTTGCCGCTTCCCCACAGCGCGTCGGCGTCGACCGTGTCGGTGACGACGCCCTTGCCCACCTCGCTGAAGCTGATCGCGAGCGTCGACTCGGCGGCGCCGTAGCAGCACACGAACGCGCGCCGGTCGAAGCCGACGCGCTCGAACTTGTCGGCGAAGGCGGCGAGGTTCTCGGCGCGGATGGGCTCGGCGCCGCAGCCGGCGACGCGCCACGACGACAGATCGAGCCCCTCGAGCTCGGCGTCCTTCACGCGCTTCACGCAGAGCGCGTACGCGAAGTTCGGCCCGAACGAGATGCTGCCGCGGAAGCGCGAGATCGCCTGGAGCCAGCGCACGGGCCGCTTCAAGAAGAGGAGCGGCGGCAAGAACGCGATCGAGTTCACGTTGTAGAGCGGCGCCATCACGAAGCCGATGAGGCCCATGTCGTGATAGAGCGGCAGCCACGAGACGCCGACGTCGACCGACTCGCGCGCGTGCAGGCCGAGGTCCATGATCGCGTGCACGTTCGCGGCCATGTTGCGGTGCGTGAGCACGACGCCCTTGGGCCGCGAGGTCGAGCCGCTCGTGAACTGGAGGAAGCACGTGTCGTCGAGATCGATCTTCACGGGCGCGAGCTCCTCGCGCATCGCGCGCACGGCCTCGACCGCGACGACCTTGGCGAGCTCTGGCGCCCTCGCCTGCACGCCGCCGAGCACGCGCTTGATCTCGGCGTTCGTGACGAGGAGCTTCGCGCCGCTCTTCGCGACGATGTGCAGCGTGTTGTCGAGGTAGCCGGCGAGCTTGCCGAGGCCCGTCGGCGGGTAGATCGGCACCGGCACGACGCCCGCGCGGATCGCGCCGAGGAACGCGAACACGAAGTCCGTGTTGTCCGGCAGGATGAGCGCGACGCGGTCGCCCTTCTTGGCGCCGAGGGCCTGGAGCGCGCCGCCGAAGCGCGCGCTCGCCCGCTCGATGCCCGCGTGCGAGAAGAACGGCTCGGCGTCGCTCGACTCCTCGACGAAGCGAAAGCCCGTCTTCGTGCTCTTCGCGGCGTCCTCGATGGCCTGCGCGACGGTGCGCGGGGCGAAGCTCGGGCTCATCCCTCGAGCCTTCCGTCGGCTGCGAGCTTCGCGTCGATGGCGGACGCGACGTCGGCGATGGTGTCGACCTCGCGCAGCGCCTCGTCCGGGATGGTGATCTCGAACGCGTCCTCGAGATCGGCGATGACCTCCATGACGCCGAGCGAGTCGATGCCGAGGTCGGCGACCAGGTGGCTCGACTCCTTCACCTCGGTGCCGCTCTGCGCGTGCTGCGCGAACACCTTGATCAGCTCGCCTCGCACGGAGGCCTTGTTCCACGCCGCCATGCGCACGCTTCTAGCCCAACTCGCGATCGGCTCCCAGCGACCTCAGCGCAGGCGCGACAAGGCGACGACGAACAGCGCGCGCGGACCTCCGGGGAGCTCCTCTTGCGGCCACGTGACCTCGGCGACGAGGCGCGCGCGCATGCGCTTCACGAGCGGGAGCGCGTCGAGGAAATGGGCCGGAAGGTAGGTCGCCACGGGCTCGGTCGCGCCGGCGACCACGGTCCACGCGCGGAGCCACGCGGCGCCGAGGAGCGTGCGCCGCGGGTAGCAGCGACCCTCGACGAGCAGCCGCTCGGTGTGCGCCTCGAGGTAGCGCGGCGGGAGCGCGCGGCGGACGTCGGCGAACGCGGCGACGACGCCGGCCGACACGCGATCCGCGGCCGGGCCCGACCGTTCGAAGCCCGGCGCGCGCGTCGCAGCGAGGGCGCCGTCGACCGCGTCCTTGAGCCTCGCGTCGGCGGTGACGAACGGCGCGGCGACGGTGAGCAGCGCCCGCAGGGCCTCGACCTCGTCGAACGCGAACTCGATCTCGCCGGCGACGATCGCGAGCGGCGGTTCGAAGACGCCGTGCCCGTCGACCGCCTTCGCGAGCGCGTCGTCGAGGGCCTCGATCGAGGCCGCGGCGCCGCGCGCGAGGATCTGCTGCACCTTGCGCCGATCCTTCGCCGCGTCGGTGGTCGCAGCGTCGTGCAGGCGCTTGTCGCGACCGGCGCCAGCGGAGTCGCTTCGATCGCGACCCGCGCCAGCGGAGTCGCTTCGATCGACCTCGGCGACGAGCTCGGGCCACCGCGCGCGGCACCTCGCGAGGGCGTCGGGCTCGAACGCGACGAGCATCGTCTGCTCGACGCCCGCGGCCGCGTTCGTCCTCGGCGCGCTCGGCGCAGGCTTCGGCGGGGCGAGGCGCGGCGGCGCGCCGATGGACCCCGGGCCGCGCGACGGCGGCGCGCCGACGCTCGACGGCTGGACCGCGGCGTCCGCCGCGAGCCCGGGCGGCGCGCTCCTCTCGGGCGACGGCCGCGCGGAGCGCTTGTCGGACGGCGGCGGCGGGAGCGGGAGCGCCGACTTGCTCGGCGGCGCGGGCGCGGGCGCGAACGGGAGCGGCGGCGGGGCCGACGCCCTGCTCGACGGCGCGGGCGGCGGCGGCAGCGCGCTGCCCTGCGCCGCGGGCACGCTGATCGACTGCTCCGTGGGCGGCGCCGAGATCGCGTGTGCCGCCGGAGGCCGCGGCGAGAGCGGCGCGCCCGGCGACGACG
This sequence comes from Byssovorax sp., assembly GCA_036500365.1. Classification (GTDB taxonomy): domain Bacteria; phylum Myxococcota_A; class Polyangia; order Polyangiales; family Polyangiaceae; genus DASYCF01. The sequence goes on along the minus strand of DASYCF010000636.1, from coordinate 3,034 downwards.
GCGCGCTCGGCGACGACGGCGCGCTCGGCGACGACGCATGCGACGGCGACGACGCGTGCGACGGCATCGGCGGGCGCGCGGGCACCGGCGTCTTTTCCTCTTCGTCCTCGCGGGTCGCGGTCGGCTTCGCGCCCGTGCTCGGCGCGGCGGGCGCGTCATGCAGGTCGCTCGACCAAGACGCGAGGCCGTCGGTCCCGTTGTCGGTCGGGCGCGGGGTGCGCGGCGCCGACGGGCTCGACAGCGGCGCGGGCACGCCCTCGATGTCGAGCGACACGCTCACGTTGGCCGCGAGCGGCGTCATCCCGCGCCACGTCACCGTCACGATGCGCCGATCGGTGTCGATGACGAGCGTGTCGGCGACGAGGGCGGTCGACTCTTCGCCGCTCGGGCTGCGCACGCGCATGATGGGCCGCAGCCCGGGCAGCCGCGTCGCGAGCTTCTCGCGCTCGGGCGAGAGCCCCTCGAGGACGAACGCCTCGTCGGGTCGGATCTGCTCGAGCTGCTGGTCCCACGGCGCCACGTTGAAGAAGCTCGCGTCGACGCCCTGCGGGAGATCGTGCTCGACCCACGTCGCCGGGTCCCAGCCGCGCATGATCGGCGCGATGCGCTCGAGCCGCGAGGGCCACGTCGGCGCGATCGGCCCGAAGCCGACGGGCGCGATGAACGTCTCGCGCGAGGTCACGACGAGGCCGACGGGCTGCAGGTTCGGGAGGCCGCCGCCGCGCGCGCTCGGCGCCGCGCCGTGCTGCACGCCGACCGGGTTCCAGGTGTCCGGCCCGCCCGCGGCGCGCTCGTAGCGGAGCGGCATGCGATCGAAGGGCGCGCCGTCGCGGAGCTCTCCTTCGGGCGTCCAGAACCGATCGCCGTAGACGTCGAACGCCTTGTCGATCTCGCCGATGCCGAGGCGCGCGGTCACCGTGCGCCGGCGCGTGCCGAGCGGCGCGAACGCGTAGCCGACGAGGAGCACCTCGGGCGCGCCCTTGAACGGCACGAGGTCCGTCGACGAGGCGACGCTGCGGGTGGTGTCGTCGTCCCAGTACGAGTCCCACTCGTTCGGCGCCTCGGGCTCCTCGAAGATGGGGCAGGTGTCGGGCTCGAGGCGGTACGTGGTCTTGCACACCACCACGGCGACGCGGCGCGGGCGCCACGCGAGCACGACGGCGCGGAGGGCGGGGTTGACGTCGAGCTGCACGCGCGGCGGACGATACCACGGCGACTGGAAGCGCCGCGCCGACCCAAGCCCCGTGCCTCGCCGCGTGTAAACTGAGCCGATGGCGCGCGTGTCTCGACCCCCGGGCTTCGACATGACGTACAAGCCGACGTCGCGCGTGAGCTTCTCGCCGCCGCTCGGCGAGCGCTGGCTCACGTTCGCCTACCTCGCGTTCGCGCTGCTCGTGAGCGCGGCGATCGCATACGGGCAGGTCGCGCCGTCGAGCTCGATCTTCTTCCGCTACGTGGTCGAGGGCGACCAGCACCGCCTCGTGCCGTCGAGCGCGTGCGCCATCGTGCTCGTGGTGTCGGCGCTGGCCGCGTTCCTGCGCGAGCAGATGCGCGGCGTCATCGTCCACCCGGACGGCATCGAGCTGCGCGAGCTGCTCTCGTTCGGGATGCCGCGCGTGCGCCGCTACGCCTGGGCGCAGATCGATCGCGTGTTCGTGCCGCCCGCGGCCCCGTCGGCCACCGCGAAGGTGCCCGCGATCCGCCTCGATCTCTGGGACGGCACGCGCACGTTCTTGCCGCACGTCCGGAACGAGAGCGCGCTCGGCGTGCTGCTCGAGCGGGTCGCGCTCGCGCGAGCCATCCCGTTCGAGGGCGGCAACGGCGCCCTCGACGACCTCGGCAACCCGCTCGAAGAAGGCGGCTGACGTCGTGCGCAGCGCGGGTGGCTGTATCCTGCGCGGCGCGTGCGGAACGAGGACAAGATCTCCGTCCTCCGCGGGCTGCTCGCGCGGGTGCGCGCGAACGCCGGCGGCCGCCTCGTCGCGCGCCCCGCAGACCCGGAGTCGACGCGCGCGCCGGTCGAGGCCGCGCGGGCTTCGCGCGTCGAGTTCGAAGAGCTCCCGCTCGAGGCGTTCGACACGTGGTCGATGCCGGAGGCGCCGCGCGTCCCCGCGTTCGAGCAGACGCTCGCGCCGCCGCCGTTCTTCGCCGAAATCCCGCCGCCGAGCGCGACGCCGCGCTTCGACCCGCCCCCGATCGACATCGGCCTCGAGGGCGACGACCTTGCCCTTCCCGAACCCGAACCCGAGCCCGCACCCGAGCCCGCGCCCGAGCCCGAGCCCGAGCCCGAGCCCGCGCCCGAGCCCGAGCCCGAGCCCGAGCCCGCACCCGAGCCCGAGCCCGCACCCGAGCCCGAGCCCGAGCCCGAGCCGAACAACTTTTTCCGCTTTGGGGTGCGCTGCTCTAGGCTGCCGCGGGCATCGCCCACCCCCGCGTATCTATGAACTCGAAGCAGCTCGCGGCCCCGGCCGTATTGGTCCTCGTCGGCATGGTGTGCGGGTTCGTCGCGCAGAACGTGCCTCCGCAGTACACGACGTACCTGTTCTTCGCGATCGGCATCGGCGCCGCGGGGTGCGTCCTCGTGCTCGCGCAGCCGAAGGGCGCGGCGAACCTCGGGGGCCTGGTCGACGCGATCCGCGCCGCGGCGAAGGGCAAGCGGCCGCGCGTGCCGGACGACGCGACGGGCGATCTCGCCGACGCGTACGAGGAGATCGGGCGCGTCGCGAAGAAGAACGCCGAGCTCGTCGAAGAGGTCGAGCGGCTCGAGGCCGAGGGCGGCGGACCGGCGGCCGAGGCCGACTACGGCCCGATCCTCGACGCGATCGCGAAGGTCAGCGCGGGCGAGCGCGTGCGCGCCCCGGCCGGCGCCTCCGGCGAGGCGGCGCGCGTCTACGGCGAGCTCGCAGGGCTCGCCGAGCACCTGCACGAGATCACGTCGCGCGAGCAGAAGCGCAAGGCCGACGTCGCGCCGAGCATCACGCAGCTCGACGAGGGCCTGCCGCGCCTCGGCGACGCGGTGACGCACGTCCTCGGC
>DASYCF010000635.1:0-7833 GCA_036500365.1 Byssovorax sp. | reverse complement strand
CTCGGCGCCGCGCTGTTCGTGGCGGGCCTCGAGCTCCTCCGCATGCAGGAGGTGCGCGCGCGCTGGCAGGTCGCGTCGCGGGCCCTCCCGGAGGCGCCGTCACAGCCCGGCGGCGCCGAGGCGCCGCGCGGGGCGACGGTCGACCTCGCCACGGCCCCGATCGAGCTCGACGGGTTCACCCATCGCTACCCGGGCGCATCCCGCGCCACACCGCCCCCGATCAGCGTGAGCTGGCCCGTTGGAAAGGGCCTCGCCGTGGTGGGCCCGAACGGGAGCGGCAAGACGACGCTCGTGCTCACGCTGCTCGGCTTCCTCCCGTCGACTCGCGGGCAGCTGCGCGTGGCGGGCGTGGATCTCGCCGACCTCGACCCCGAGAGCATTCGAGCCGCGACCGCGTTCGCGCCGCAGCAGCCTTTCACCGCCCTCGCCGAGAGCATCGCCTGGCACGCGGAGGTGTTCGGCGACGACGTCGGCGCCGCGTGCGGGCCCGGGCTCGCCGACGTCGGCTTGCTCGAGCGCCTCGAGGCGCGCGCCGCGTCGCGCGGCGTCGCCGTCGGCGATCTCCGGCTCGGAGAGCTGTCCGGCGGCGAGCGTCAACGCGTGCACATCGCTCGGGTGCTCTCGTCCTGTCGCGCGTTGCTCGTGCTCGACGAGCCCGAGGCGGCGCTCGACGACGCGTCCCGCGCGGCTCTCCGCGACACGCTCGAGCGACGCGCGGTCGCCTCACGCGTCTTGCTGATCGCGCACGACCTCGCCGTCGTGCCGCCGTCGTTCGTCGTGCTTCGCCTCGGCGAGGAGCGGAACGGGCTTTAGGACACGTCCGGAACTTCCCGTCGGGCGCGAACGATCCGGGGCGGACGGCAACCAAGTGCGTGGTAGGCTGCCGATCGAGGGGCACACGTCGGCGGGCAACGCCGCGAGCGGAGGAACCTTATGCGAACGGTTACGTGGCTTTGTCTCGGCGTCATCGGCGTGGGGTGCGTGGCGTCGGTTGGCTGCGGGAGCGACTCGCCCGCTGTGGCTTTCGGCGCCGGGGGCGCCGGCGGTGAGGCACCTCACACGTCCAGCTCGAGCTCCTCGATGCTGCCCGTCGTGAGCGTCTCGACCTCGGTGACGACGACGACGACCACGATGACGACGACCAGCTCCACCGTCAGCGCGGGCGGCGGCGGCGCCACGAGCGCGAGCGGCGGCGGCGGTGCGAGCGGCACCGGTGGCGCGGGCGCTGGCGGTGGCGGCACGGGTGGTTCGGGCGGCCAGCCCGACATGTGCCCCGGTCAGACGGTCAACCTCGCCTTCGGCACCTCGGTGCATATCCAGGGCTCGACCGTCGGCGCGAGCAACGATTTCAAGTCCGCCGTCATCAACTGCGGCGACACGACGAACGACTCTCCGGACGTCGTCTATCAGGTCAACGTCGCGACGGAGGGCACCCTCACGTACTCCCTCGTCGGCAGCGGCACCTTCGACCCGTCGCTGTCTCTCCTGCAGGATTGCGCGAGCGGCACGCAGCTCGCGTGCTCGCCCGGACCGGTCTCCGGCAAGGAGGACATCCCCGCCGGAACCTACACGTTCGTGATCGACGGCTCGGCCGGCTCCGCGGGCGACTACACGTTCTCGCTCGATCTCGAGGCGCCGGTGTGTGGCGACGGCGTCCAGAACCCGGGTGAAGAGTGCGACACCGGGATGCCGCCCAAGACCGACGGCTGCGTCAACCCGGGCCAGCCGAACCAGTGCACCTTCAAGGTCGCGCCCGGCTCCGACGTCTGCCCGGGTGAAGCCCATTCGCTCACGCCCGCGGGCCTGTCGCTGCTCGCCACGATGGGCAACTACACGACCGGCTTCACCGACGACTACCAGAGCCTGAACTGCAATTTCGGCCCGAACAACCCGCCCGGCGGCGGCCCGGACCGCGTCTACGCGATCACGCCGACCGTGAGCGGCACGATGAAGGCGAGCGTCGGCTTCCAGCCGGACGGCGTCACGGCGTCGTGCAGCCTCGATCCGAACCCGCCCACCTGCGTCGACTTCGTCCTCTACGTGCGCTCCAGTTGCCTCGACAAGAACAGCGAACTCGACTGCTCCGACGAGGGCTTCAACACGCCGGAGACGATCTCGATCCCCGTCGTCGCGAACCAGACGTACTTCATCATCGTGGACGGGTTCAGCGACGTCAGCGACGACCCCTACGGCGCGGGCAACTTCAACCTGCTCGTCACGCTCAACTAGTCGGGCGTTCCCCGGCTCCGTTCGGGCGCTGCGGCGCCGCGATGAACGTCGCGGCGCCGTTTGCGTCTTCGGTCGTTGTCTCGCCCGCCGTGCTTCGATAACGTCCCGCAGACCTTGATCGGCGAGACGCTTGCGGGTCGCTACGCCATCGAGCGCCTCATCGGGGAGGGCGCCATGGGCAACGTCTACGAGGCGCGCCACACCGGCACGCACCGACGCGTCGCCGTCAAGGTGATCTCCGACGAGATGCTCAAGCACGCGAGCGTCATCGCGCGCTTCAAGATCGAGGCGCGCGCCGCCGGTCGCATCGACTCGCAGCACATCGCGCAGGTCCTCGACGTCGGCGAGGACGAGGAGCGCAACGTGCCGTTCCTCGTCATGGAGCTCCTCCACGGCGAGGACCTCACGCAGACGCAGGAGCGGCTCGGCGTGCTGCCGCCCGATCTCGTCGCGCGCATCGCCGCGCACGCGTGCGTCGGTCTGTCGCGCGCGCACGCCGCCGGCATCGTCCACCGCGACATCAAGCCGGGGAACCTCTTCCTCTCGGAGCACGACGACGACGAGCGCATCGTCAAGATCCTCGACTTCGGCATCGCGAAGGTGAAGAGCGACACCGAGCAGGGCCCGGGCATGGCGCTCACCCGCACGGGAAACCTCGTGGGGACGCCGCTGTACATGCCGCCCGAGCAAGCCCGCGGCGACAAGGTGATCGACGCGCGCGCGGACATCTGGTCGCTCGGCGTCGTGATGTACCAGGCGCTGACGGGCGCCACGCCGCACGCGAGCGCCGACTCGCTCGGCAAGCTCATCATCCAGATCTGCAGCGCGCCCGCGCAGCCGATCGAGGAGATCGCGCCGTGGGTGCCGCCCGAGCTCGCGGCGATCGTGATGAAGTGCATCGAGATCGACGCGCCCGAGCGCTTCCAGTCGGCAGACGAAGTGCAAAAGGCGCTGCGCGCCGTGCTGCCCGGCGGCAGCGCGATCTCGCCCGAGATGATCAAGGGGTTGTCGGTCGACGAGCGCGCGTCTCGCCCTGTCGCGCGCGCCGCGGCGGCCAGCGTCTCGAGGTCCGGCTCGTCGCTCCCGTCGTTCGCGCCTCGGCCGCTGAGCGGGCCGCCGCCCCCCTTCGCCGAGCCTTCGGCCGCGATCACGTCGACGACCGTGATGGACCCGAGCGAGGTGCCGAAGTCGCCGAGCTCGATGTTCTCGCGCGGCTCCATGCCGCCGCCGGGCGCCGCCGTCCTGCAGCCGGCGCCGCTCCCCGCTGGGATGACGCTGCCGCCGGCGAGCGCCGCGCTCGGCGCGCCCGGGAGCGCGCCTGCGTCGAGCCTCGCCGCGGCGCGGTCGACCAACCGCGCGCTCCTCATCACCATCGCCGCGGGCATCGTCGCGCTCGGCGCGTTCACCGCGTACCGACTCGCGTCGCAGTCGGCGGCAGACCCGGCGCACCCCGCGCCGTCCGCGCCTGCGCACGGGTCCCCATGACCTCGCGTCGGATCGCATCGAGAGGAGCGTCGAAGTGACCTCAGTCGGTTGGCCGCGAGTCGACGTCGTCGGGAGCGCGGCGGCGGATGTCGTCGTTTGGCGCAAGGGCGGGCGGCTCCACGTGACCGTCGTCGCCAAGGCCACGTTTCGCCTGGTGGCGGAGGGCGCGATGACGCCGCTTCCGCCCGAGCCGATCCAGCGCGTCGACGCGCACCACGGCGGGCTCGCGACACGCAGCGCCCGCGTCGCGAGCGACCTCGCGCCCATCCGCCACAAGGCGGACGTGCTCCTGTCGGGCCAAGCGCAGCTCGGCGAGGACGCGGGCGGCGCGGTGAAGCTCACCATCGTGCGCGGCGACAAGCGCGTCCTCGACAAGCGCGTCCACGTCGTCGTCGACATCGGCGCCGCAGGCGCGCCTGTGCCGCTCGTCTACGAGCGGGCGTACGGCGGCGCGACGTTCCCCGAGAACCCGGCCGGCACGGGGCGCGATCCAGGGACCGCGCCGCCCGCGCTCATCGATCCGAGCGACCCGCACGAGGCCGTCGGCTTCGGGCCGATCGCGTCGTCGTGGCCAGCGCGCGCGCGGCTCGTTCCGGTCGACGAGCGCGAGGCGATCGAGCGGGCGCTCGCCGTCCCGCGCCGGGACGGCGCCGAGGCGACGATCGTCGAGCTGCCGGACGCCATCGACTGGTCGTTCTTCCAGGTCGCGCCCGCGGATCAACGGATCGATTTCCTGCAAGGCGACGAGTGGATCCACGTCGAGGGCGCCGTGCCGGGCGCGCCGAAGCTCCGCACGAGGCTGCCCGGCGTGCGCGGCGTCGCGCGCGCCGAGGGCCTCGCCCCGGCGCCGATGGACATCGCGCTCGACGCGGACACGCTCTCGATCGACGCCGAGCGCCGCATCGCGTCCGTCGTGTTCCGCGGGCTCGTCCCGGTCGCCGATCCCGCGTCGCTGTCGCGCGCGATCATCCACGTCGGCGTGGAGGTCGGCGGGCAGCCGGTGGTGTTCGAGATCGCGGCGCCGCTCGTCGATTCGCGCGCGCTCGGCGGCACGCTCGGCGTGACCGACGCGCCCGCGAGCGCGCGCTTCCCCTTCCGCGCGTCGACGCCGATCGCACCCGAGGCGAGCGCGCCGAGCTCCTCGAGCGCGTCGAGGAAGACGGGCTTCGGCGCGACGATGCCGATGATCGACGCGGCGAACCCGGACGCGCTGCCGTTCCATCCCCAAGCGTCGCCGAAGCCGTCGCCGGTGTTCGAGGCGCCACGCGTCGCCGCGGTGCCGGCGGCGCCTTCGACGCCGATTGGGGAGGCCGCGGAGCCAGCTTCTGGCGCAGGCGCCGCGTCCTCGTCGCGCGCGTCACCCACCGCGATGTACACGCCGAGCGCGGCCGAGGCGGCGATGAACGCGGCGGCCGAGGCGCCGGCGGTCGACGTGGCGCCCGTGAAGGTGTCGCGCTTCTTCCACCGCGTCGCGCCCCGCGGGCTCGAGGCGGAGCAGCAGGCCGCCGCCGAAGCCGAGGTCGCGCCCACCGACGAGCCGCCCCCGCGCACGGGCGAGGTGGTGCCGTACCTGGTCGAGGGATCGCGCGGCCGCGGCCCGCTGAGCGTCGCCACGGTCGCGTGGGAGATCAAGCCCGCGAAGATGGCGCTCGCGCTCGTCGTCAAGGCGACGTGCGACATCGTGGCGGGCGGCGCGGCCAAGCTGCGCACGTTCGCCGCCCCACCGAGCGGCGACTCGCACATCGACGGCGACACGCAGAAGAGCCTCCTCTACGCGTCGGATTTCGTCGTCTTCAAGCAGCGCGCGGACGTCACGCTCACCGGCTACGCGCACGCGCAAGATCCGAAGAGCGGGCGATCGGCCGTGCGCTTCACCTTCGGCGATCCGCGCGCGCAGCCCGCGTCTGCCGGCGGCCCGCCGAAGGGCTTCGACCGGACGTTCGCCGTGTACGGCGCGCGCACGTGGGAGCGCAAGCTGAGCGGCTGGGTCGCCACCGAGCCCGAGCCGTTCGAGAGCCTGCGCGTGAGCTACGAGAACGCCTACGGCGGCCCCGGGTTCGACGCGAACCCCGTCGGGATCGGGCACCCGTTCAAGTCGAGCCTCGCGAAGCCGCCGGTGCCGCACCTCGAGTCGAGCGCGCACGCCATCGCCTCGCCGACCGACGCCCCGCCGCCCGTCGGCTTCGGCGGCCTCCCGCCGCTGTGGCGCGAGCGGTGGGGCAAGCTCGGCACGTTCGATCAAAAATGGCTGCGCGATCGCTGGCCTTATCTGCCCGAGGACACGTCGCTCTCGTACTTCCAGTCGGCGCCGAAGGAGCAGCAGGTCGACTACCTCGTCGGCGACGAGCCGTTCTCGATCGCGGGGATGCACCCCGTGTTGCCGGTGCTCGAGGGGACGTTGCCGAAGGTGCGCGTGCGCGTCTTCGTGCGCAAGACGGCCGAGGCGGGCGGCGCGCTCGACGAGGTGCCGATGCGCCTCGACAGCGCGCAGCTCGACGTCGACACCATGTCGCTCGGCCTCGACTGGCGCGGCCTCTACGAGGTGACCGAGGACAGCGCCCCGGAGATCGGCGTGATCTTCGTGGTGCAGGAGCCGCTGGCCGAGGCGCCTGCGTCGCTCGACCAGATCCGCAGTCGGCTCACGCGCGCGCTCGCCGAGAGCATCACGCAGCTGAGCCAGCGCGGCAGCGACGCGGCCCAGCGCTTCGCCGCCGCGAAGCTGCGCGGCGAGGCGCAGCGCGCGAAGCTCAAGGCGTCGGTCGACGCGCGGCGCGCCCAGGCCGACGCGATCGCCGAGAGCGGCCTCGAGAAGATGCGCGGCGCCGGGATGAACCCGAGCGCGCCCACGTCCGCGCCGAAGCCCGACGTCGCCGCGATGGCTGCGCGCCTGCGCGCCGCCGGCATGCCCGAGGCCGAGATCGACGCGCTCGCCGCGAAGCTCGCCGACGGCGCGAAGCGGACGAGCGGCGCGCGGCCGTCGAAGACCGAGGCGAACGCCGAGAAGCGCGAGCGCGTGCAGAAGCTCCTCGCGGCGCAGCAGCCGCTCGACAGGCTCGACCTCGCCGGCGCCGACCTCTCCGGGCTCGACCTCACGAACGCGAGCCTCGTCCGAACGAACCTGAAGGACGCGAACCTGCGCGGCGCCGTCCTCCGGGGCGCGAAGCTCTCGCACACCTCGCTGATGAACGCGGATCTCACCGGCGCCGTGCTCGACGGCGCGCACGGCGAGCTCACCGACCTGTCGGGCGCGATCGTCGAAGACGCGAGCTTCATCGGCGCTCGCCTCGAGCACTGCGACCTCAGCGAGGCGAAGGGTCAGCGCGCGATCTTCAAGGGCGTCACCGGTCGCGCCACGAAGTTCTCGCGCGGTGACTGGTCCCACGCGACGTTCCAATCGATGAGCATGCCGGCGGCCGACTTCGCGTCGGCGCTGCTCGACCACGCGGTATTCGAAGCCGTCGATCTGCCCGACGTGCGGCTTCATCAGGCGAAGGGCGAGCGCGCCGACTTCAAGCACGCGCACCTCCACCGCGCGCGGGCCGACGGCACGCAGTTCCCAAAGACGAACTTCAAGTCGCTCGACGCGCCAGCGTCGATCTGGAACCGCGCACGACTCGACGACGCGTCGTTCGCCGGCGCGCACCTCGCGCGGGCGAGCTTCTACGGCGCGACGCTCCGGCGCGCGAATTTGAGCGGCTGCGACCTCGTCGAGGTCCGCTTCGATCGCGCGGATCTCGCCTCCGCGCTGCTCGCGCGGTCGAACCTCATGAACGGGTCGCTCCAGCAGACCGAGGCGAGCGACGTCGACTTCCGCGGCGCGAACCTCTACGGCGCGAACACCTGGAAGGCGCGCTTCGAACGCGCCGTCTTCGAGCAGGCGATCGTGGATCGCGTCGGCCTCGGGGTCGGCAAGTGAAGCCGCGCGCGACGCTCTCTGCGGCCGACGTGCGCGCGCGCCTCGCCGCCGGCGATCGCCTCGCCGGCGCGGAGGTCGAGTCCGTCGATCTCTCCGGCCTCGAGGCGGAGCGCGGCGCGAGCTTCTCCGGCGCGCGCTTCTGGCGCGTGGATCTGCGCGGCGCGAAGCTCGCGTCGACGGAGTGGCTCGGCGCGAAGCTCGAG
>DASYCF010000634.1:0-7855 GCA_036500365.1 Byssovorax sp. | reverse complement strand
CCGGCGAGGGGCCGTCCCACCCGCGCGTCGACGCCTCCGGCTATCGCTCGACCGTCGCGCGCGAGTTCGACATCGATCCGATCGTCATTCGCCCCGAGAACGATCTCGATCGTTGGGGCAAGCGTGTCGGCTTGAACACGGAGGCCGAGCTCGGCGAACCCGCGATCGACGACGCGTTCTACATCGAGACGCGGACGCCGCCCGACGTCGTGCGAGACCTCCTCGGCGAGCCGGCCGTGTGCGCTGCGCTCGTGGCGGCGCTCGAGCGATTCCTCGTCGTGATCATCGGTCCGCCGGGTGGGGTCGTCGCGTGCATGCGCCCGGGCGCGCCCGTCTCGTTCGACGACCCGCGCGACGTCGACGCCCTGCTCGCGCTCGCCGGCGCGCTGCCGGCCTTCCGTGTTCGCGCGCCGCCCTGGCCTCACTGGCGCAGCGTGGTCAGCGTCGTCGCGATCTTCGGGTTCTCCGGCCTGATCGCCGCCGCGAGGGCCGCCGCGTCGTCGTCGCTCGGGCTCGTCGCGACGCCGGTCGTGATACCGGGGCTCGCGGGGCTCGCGGTCGGCCTCGCCCTCGCCGCCACCCCGATTCGAAGCGCGTGCAAGGGCAGGAGCGACGGCCTGCGCCGCTGGCTCGTCGCGTCGATCGCGACCGTGATGTCGTGGACGCTGCTCGCGCCTGCGGCTTTCGGCCTCGCGAACCGCTTCCTCGACGCGCAGCCCGGCCGGGACGTCGAGGCGGACGTCGTCCGCTACCGACCGCCGGGCAAGCACACGAGCGGGGAGCTCCTCGTCTCGGGCCTGCCGCACGACATCGCCCGCGGCGACCTGGCGGTCGATCCCGATTGGATGGTCGCGTAGGGCTGCATCCGGCGCGCGTGTCGGCGTCACGCGGGGCGGTTCGGGCTCCCCTGGGTCGAGCGCGCGCGCTGCACGAAATCGTCGCTCGGCCCGCTGGCTCCGCCGTAGCGTTCGATCGCGCGGGACGCACGGGCCGCGCGATCGTCGGGCGCTCCCCGACCTCTTACGCGCCCCGCCCCGTCGTGCTGTCTCCGCGGACCCGCGAGATCGCTCCGCTTCGGCCGAGTCGCTTGACGACCCGGTGCGGGTTGCCCTCCAATCGGGGCGCCCATGCTCGACAGTGGTCACATCCTGGCGGGCAAATACAAGCTCATCGAAAAGCTCGCCGACGGCGGCATGGGCTCGGTGTGGCGCGCCGAGCACGTCGGGCTCCGCAGCCAGGTCGCGGTCAAGCTCATCCACCAGAGCGTCATCGACGCCGCCGACGGTCAGCGCCGCTTCCTCACCGAGGCGCACGCCGCGGCCCACCTCCGGAGCCCGCACGTCGTCCAGATCCTCGACCACGGCATCGACGACGGCGTGCCCTACATGGTCATGGAGCTCCTCGACGGCGAGAGCCTCGCGCAGCGCCTCGACCGCTGCGGCACGCTCACGCTCGCGCAGACGTCGACGATCGTGACGCAGGTCGCGCGCGCCATCGGCAAGGCGCACGAGGCCGGGATCATCCACCGCGACCTCAAGCCCGACAACGTGTTCCTCGTGAAGAACGACGACGAGGAGCTCGCGAAGGTGCTCGACTTCGGCATCGCGAAGATCGCGAACACCCTCGGCGCGGCGGCGAGCCCGAGCACGCACACGGGCGCGCTCCTCGGCACGCCGTACTACATGAGCCCCGAGCAGGCGCGCGGGCACAAGCTCGATCATCGGACCGACCTCTGGTCGCTCGCGGTCATCGCGTTCGAGTGCGTCACGGGTCGCCGCCCGTTCGACGCGGAGACGATGGGCGACCTGCTGCTCGAGGTGTGCACGAGCGAGGTGCCCGTCCCGTCGGAGATCGCGGGGACGCCCGCCGCGTTCGACGCGTGGTTCGCGCGTGGCGTCGCGCGCCCGCCGGACGAGCGCTTCCAGTCGGCGCGCGAGCTCGCCCAGGGCCTCCGCGCGATCGCGTTCGAGGGCGCGGGGCCGACGTCGGGCGCGACCGGCGATCGCGCCTCGTTGCCCGGCCCGCTGAGCGCGCCGGCGCGCTCGGGCTTCCCGCACGACGCCGAGACCGTCTCGCAGCCGAACCCGCTCTTGCTCGACGGGCGAGGCGCGGCGCACGGCGTCGTGACCGCGCCGGACAAGGTGAGCCCGGCCGATGCGCTCGATCCGACGATCGCGCCGCCCGGCGACGCTCCGCGGCGCCGCGCGTCGGGCTACAAGGTCGTCGCCGCCGTCGCCGTCGTCGCCGCCGCAGCGGTCGCGTGGTTCTTCGGCGGGGGCGCGAGGTCGACGGCCGCGGCGGTCGCGCCCGAGGCCAAGGCGACGGCCGTCGCCCCGCCCGCGGCCTCCGCGTCGGGCGACGGCGTGGTCGTCGCGCCGGACACCGCGAGCCCGCCGGCCGTCGCTCCTGCGAGCGCCTCGCCCGACGTGTCGGCCACGCCGACCGCAGCGCCCCGCGCCGCGTCGACGCGCGCCCCTCGCGCCGTGGCCCCGACCAAGGCGCACCCGAGCGCCGCGCGAGCCACCCCGCCGTCGGCGCCGGCCGCCCCCGCGCAGAAGAAAGACGAGCTCGCGTTTTGATCGCCTCGCGCCCCGCTCGCCGCGCCGCGCTCGCGACCCGCACCAGCGCAGTCGCCGCGATCGCGCTCGTCGTCGCGTCGATGCTGTCGACGGCGCCGGCGCTCGCGCAGCCCGACGACGCGACGCGGCTCGCCGCGCACACGCTCGGCGAGGCCGGGCTCACGCTGTTCGAAAGGGGCGACTACCGCGGCGCGCTCGAGAAGTTCGATCGCGCGCTCGCGCTCGTGCAGGTACCGACGCTCGCCGTGCGCGCCGCGCGCTGCCTCGCGAAGCTCGGCCGCCTCGTCGAGGCGTCGGAGCGCTACCGCGTCACGGGGGCGATGGTCATCGACGCGAGCGCGCCGCCCGCGTTCCAAAAGGCGCAGGCCGAGGCCAAAGAGCAGGCGAACGTGGAGCGCGCGGCGCTCATGGCGCGCTTGCCCTCGGTCAAGATCTTGCTCGACGGCGCCGGGCCGGCCGACGTCACGCTCGAGATCGACGGCAAGGCGACGCCCACCGCGCTGCTCGGGCTCAAGGTGCCAGTCGATCCCGGCGCGCACCACGTCGTCGCCCATCGCGCGGCCGACGCGGCGAGCGGCGACGTGACCGTCCGCGAGGGCGAGTCGTCGTCGCTCGTCCTGCACTTCACCGGCGCGCGCCCGCCGGTGGCCGTCGCGACCGACGCCGCTGCGCCCGCCGAACGTCCGCGCTCCGCGCTCCGCACCGCGGGCGTCGTCGTGTTCGGCGTGGGCGCGGCCGCGATCGTCGTCGGCGGCGTCACGTACTTCGTCGCGCTCGGCAAGACGCACGACCTCGACGCGGCGTGCCCCGACGACACCTGCCACGCCGACGCGAAGGACCAGCTCGCGACGTACGACGGCCTGCGCACGGCATCGACGATCTCGCTCATCGCCGGCGGCGTCGTCGCGGCGGGCGGCGCGATCCTGTTCTTCACCGCTCCTTCGGGCGGCCCGCGCCCCGCCGCCTCGCTCTCGCCGTGGATCGGCCCCGGATCAGGAGGTGTGCGTGGCTCGTTCTAAGGCTCGAAGCGCTGACGGAATCGAGGCTTCTCCCCGCGCGGAGCGTGTCGCGAGGGCCTGCGGAGCTTGGCTCTTGCCGCTCGGCGCGGCAGTCGGCGCGTCGGTCACGATCGGCGCGTGCTTGCCCAACTACGTGCTCGACGACAGCGCGGGCGGCGGGGGCAGCGGCGGCGCCGTGACCGCGAGCCAAGGGTCGATGTCGTCGTCCTCACCCTCGTCCTCGTCCTCGTCGACGTCGACGTCGACGTCACAGTCGACCTCGTCGAGCGCGTCGTCGTCGGAGAGCGTGGCGGTGTCGACGAGCGCGTCGTCGTCCACCGGCGCCATCTCGACCTCGTCGTCGTCCGGCGCCGGAGGCGGCGCGACGAGCCCGAGCTGCGCTGCGCTCCCGGCCGACTGCGCGCTGACGATGGATTGCTGCTCATCGACGCTCGTGCAGGGAGGCACGCTGTACATGGGCCAGGCCTATCAGACGCCGGCTGGCGGCCTCGGCCCCGACGACACCGACGGCAACGACGCCTACGGCGCCGGGAGCGACGCGCCCGAGCAGCAGGCGACCGTCGCCCAGGCGTTCCACCTCGACACCTTCGAGGTCACCCTCGGTCGCTTCCGCGCGTTCGTCGCCTCGTATGATCCGGCCACGCTCACGGCCGGCGCCGGCGCGAACCCGTCGGTGCCGGGCTCGGGCTGGCAGGCCGCGTGGAACAGCCGAATCGCGAACGACCAGGCCACCCTCGAGACGGACCTCGCCAGCGCCGCCTGCAACATCGACTTCACGCTGAGCGGCCCCCCGCAGCGCAGCTGGACCCCGACCGCCGGCGCGAGCGAGACCCTGCCGATGAACTGCGTCACCTGGTACGAGGCGATGGCCTTCTGCATTTGGGACGGCGGCCGCCTGCCGACGGAGGCCGAGTGGGAGATCGCCGCCGTGAACGGCGCGGAGGACGACTGTCAACCCTGGTCCGGACAGCCGACGTCGGGCTGCGCCGGCTTCATGGGCTGCCAGCTCGCGAACGTCTTCAACTGCGGGAACGTGCCTTTGGCCGTCGGCACCATGATGGGCACGGCGGTGACTGGCCAGTACGACATGATGGGCAATGTCTGGGAGCTCGTGCTCGATCAGTATGCGCCACACGGCGCGAGCGCGTGCGCCGGCGCGGCCTGCGTCGCGCTCCCCGGGAGCGGCCTCTTCCAGGCCGTCGTCAAGGGCGGCTCGTTCTCGCGAGACTCGGACGAGGCGCGCGGCGCGCACCGCGACCAGACCCTGAGCTCCGGCCGCAGCGATTTCATCGGCTTCCGCTGCGCGCACGACTGAGCTCTCGCTGTTCACTCCCCTGGGCTCGTGGCACGGCTCGCCTGGCCCGGTCTCGCGGTCCCTGACGACGCCTTCGTGGGGCACGTCGCCGAGCACTGGGGGGGCGACCCCGTCGAGGCGTGGCCGCTTTCGCGCGCGGGCGACCTCTATCTCGCCTGCGCGTGCGCGCTCGGCATCGACGGCGCCGCGTCGCGGTTCGAGCACAAGCACGGCGCCGTCGTCGACGACGCGCTGCGGCGCTTCAAGCTGTCGGGTGACGCGAGGTCGGAGGCGGCGCAGCGCCTCCGCACACGGCTGCTCGTCGCCGACGCCGGTGAGCGACCGCGCATAGCGACGTACTCGGGCCGCGGGGAGCTCGCCGCCTGGGTCCGCGCTGCCGCGACGCGGCTCGCCCTCAACCTGCTCCGCGCGCCGCGACGCGACTCGAGCGAAGAGCTGGCCCAGCGCCTCCCCTCGGGGGTCGACGACCCGGAGCTGCGCTTCTTGAAGGCGCGCTAGCAGGGGGTTCGGAAGCGGCCCCGCTCCGCCTGCCAGATCTGTTCACGTCCCTGCCACATTCATCCCGCCTTTCGCCGGCTTGGGCGGGGCTGAAAATGGGAGCAACAACGTGACCGCCAAGCCCGACCTCGAAGGCACGTCACCGGCGGAGCATCACGACAGTCAGAGTCGACGCCGTCCGCCCGCCGCGAACGACGGGGCGCTGCGCCGCCAGCGGTGACGGCGCGTCCGGAGGGGACGCGCTCACGATTTCGGGCGTCGCGGAGGCTGTGCACGCACCAGGTGGTTGATGGGATCCTGCGCCGACTAAGCGATGGCCATCACGGCGGCCGGCGTCTGCGCGCGACGTGATGGCCATCGTCGTGCCGACGGCGCGGGCGGGGTCGCGATGGGCATCGGGGACGGGATGCGCTGCCGGCGGCCGTGCGATGGTCACCACGGGGGTGGCGCGCAGTCGTTCAGTCGAAGCGGACGAGGGCCTCGGAGACGCGCAGCACGAGGTCGCGGTCCACGAGCTTCTTCTTTCGCTTCGCGGCGTCGCGAAGCGCGCCGCCGGCGAGGCGGTCGATGTCGCGGAGCGAGCCCTGCGAGAGCTCGTGCAGCGCGGCCATTGCGTCGTCGGGGAAGAGGTCGCGCTCGCACCCAGCGGCTCCACTACAAGATGGGCTGCCCTGTCAGCGCCGGCATGGCGACCTTCACGCTGCCCTGTGCGCGCATCTACACGGTCGCCAAGTTGAAGGTCCAATGGTCGAGGCGGCTGGGGGGGCGCGTCATCGCGAGCCCGAGTCAAATATTCACCGGCCCGGAGAAGATGTTGCCTGGAGCGCGGTCGGGCTCGCGGTGCAGGCGCGCCGCGAACGCTATGCTCGCGCGATGACGATCGACTACGGGCCGCCCCGCGACGACGACGAGCTTCGCGCGTATCTCGCCGTCGGATTCCAATCGCTCGTCGGCGCGCCGCTCCCGACCGAGGCCGGCTGGTTCGACTCCTGGAAGGCGCGCACGCTCCCGTACGGGCGCGCGCGGGTCGCGCGGCGAGACGGCCAGGTCGCCGCCGGCCTCCTCGACCTCGATCTCGGTCAATTCTTCGGCGGTCGCAGCGTCGCCATGGGAGGAGTGTCGTTCGTCGTCACCGCGCCCGAGCATCGCGATCGCAAGGTGGCGGGCGCGATGATGCGCGCGTACGTGCGTGAGCTCTACGACCGCAAGGGAGCGCCCATCTCCGCGCTCTTCCCTGCGACGCAACCTCTTTACAGGAGCGCGGGGTTCGAGACGGCGGGCTGGTTCGCGCGCCAGCGCGTCGTCACGAGCGCGATCCGCGAGCGAGCGGGGGCGCTGCGCGTTCGCCGCGTCGAACCGCGCGATGACGACGCGATTCGAGCCCTCTACGCCTCGCGCGCGAAGACCTCGAATGGAATGCTCGATCGCAGCCCGTGGTGTTGGGCGAGGATCTTCGAGCCCTCGCGAGGTGGCCCCGCGCACGCGTATGTCGTCGAGGGCGAGGCGAACGTCGAAGGCTACGTCTCTCTCACGCAGAAGCCGCTCGATGGACCCATCGGATACGCGCTCGACGCGCTGGATATGCAGGCCTCGACGGAGCGTGCGCACCGCGCGTTGCTGGCGCTGCTCGGAGGCCATCGCTCGCTCGTTCCCCACGTGATCTTCCGCAGCGCCCCGAACGATCCCTTCCTCGCGCTGCTCGACGAGCAGCCCGCGCCGCCGGATCAGCGCCTCGATTGGATGCTGCGCGTCGTCGATGTCCCGCGCGCGATGGCGGCGCGGGGGTGGCCGCGCGGCGTGAAGGTCGATTTGCATTTCGACGTGGTCGACGAGCTCGTGGCCGAGAACGCCGGGGCGTGGCGGGTCCGGATCTCCGGCGGAGAGGCGCACGCCGCGCGGGGCGGCGATGGGGCCATTCGCGTCGACGTGCGCGCGCTCGCGTGTCTGTATACGGGCTATCTGTCCCCGTTCGAGCTGCGGCGAATCGGAAAGCTCCGCGCGGACGACGCAGCAGTCGACGCGCTCGCCGAGGCGTTTGCCGGCAGCGCGCCGTGGATGTGCGAGATGTTCTGAGCGCGGCGTCCACCGCCACCAGGCTCGAGCTCGCGCCGCAGCGACATCAGCGTGGACCCCGCTGCGGGCGCGACCGACGCTGCGAGCCCTCTCGAGCGCCGCGGCGAAGCCTCGACCTGCACGGCTCCGCCGCGTAGCTCTGACCTTGCGGCGGTCGACTTGATGTTGACGTGAGCGGTTGCGAAGATTGCGGCGACGCGTACGTATTCGCTGGACGGGAGAGAAGCGCCGCGCGAGTCTGATTGGATCCATAAGGAGCCTCTCTCTGTGAAAGCCTCGCACGTCCACGTCATGTTGCGCGCAGCGGTCCTGTCCCTGGCAGCGCTCGCGCTCTGCAGCACGCTCGGCTGCGGCCCGCCGAACATGGGACC
>DASYCF010000633.1:0-1863 GCA_036500365.1 Byssovorax sp. | reverse complement strand
AGGCCCTGGACGCTCTGCGACTCGATGTAGTCGATGCCATCCGCGGCCGCGATCACGCGTTCCAGTGGCGTCGTGATGAAGCCACGCACGAGCTCCGCGTTCGCGCCGACGTAAACCGTCGTGACGCTGATCGAGGCGCTCTCGAGCTTCGGATACTGCCGCACGTTGAGCGAGCGGATCGCCTGGAGGCCCGCGATCAGGATGATGACGTTGACGACGATCGCGAGGACCGGGCGCTTGATGAAGAGGTCGGTGAACTTCATGGCGCGCGCCCCTCAGCGGTTCTCCGGCGTCGGCGCGCGCTCGGGCTTCTTGCTGACGTCGTCGTGGTTGACGATCACGGCGCCGTTGTTGCGCAGCTTGAACGCGCCGGCCGTGACCACCTCCTCGCCGCCCTCGAGGCCGTCCTCGAGCGCGACGAAATCGCCGCGGAGCTCGCCCGTGCGCACGAACTGCTGACGCGCGATCTTGCCGGGCTTGTCGTCGCCCGCGGGGCGCGGCTCGACGACGAAAACGGAGTCGCCGTACGACGCGTGCACGAGCGCCGTCGCCGGCACGACGACGACCGGGTGCTTCGACGCGAGCACGACGGCGACCTTCACGAACATGCCGGGGCGGAGCTTCTTGTCGGGATCGTTCGCGGTCGCGCGGACCTTCACCGAGCGCGTCACGGCGTCGACCGACGGATCGACCGCCGCGATCGCGCCGTCGAGCGCGTGCGCCTTGTCGCCACCGACGAGGAGCCGCACCGCCCCGCCGACCGTGACGTCGGGGAGGCGCTGCTGCGGGACGGTGAAGTCGACGAACGTCGCGTCGTCGGACTGCACGACGGCGAGCGGCGTGCCCGGGTTCAAGTACTGTCCGACGTTGACGAGGCGGATGCCGAGCACGCCCGAGAAAGGCGCGCGCACCGTCTTGCGCTCGATCTGCGCCGCGAGCGCCGACGCGTCGGCGGCGGCGGTGCGCGCGGTGGCCTCGTCCGTCTCGAGCTGCGACGTGGGCGCGACGCCGCCGCTGACGAGCGCCTTGCTGCGCTTCGCGTTCGTGTTCGCGAGATCGCGGCGCGCGATGGCCGCCGCGAGCTGCGCGCGCTCGACGCTCGTGTCGATCTCGACGAGCACGTCGCGCTGCTTCACGCGCTGGCCCGACTCGAAGTGGATCTTCGTGACGATGCCGGGCGAGTCGTTGCTGAGCGTGACACCCTTCGCCGCCTCGACGCTGCCGACGGTCGCGATCGTCTCCTCCCACGTCTCCTTCGTCGCGACGGCGCTCCCGACCGAGTCGGGCGGCGGGCCGGAGGCCTGCATCGCCTTGCCTGCGCCGATGAGCTGGCCGATCTGCGCGGCCTTGATCGCGCCGAGGCCCGCGAGCAGCGCGACGACGCCGACGAGCGGGACGACGACGCGGAGGACGCCGCGCTTCTTCGGCGTCTCCGCGCGCTCGGCGACGCCGGGGACCGATGAGGTGGATGGTGCGAGGTTTTCCATGGCGCGTGCTCCGCGCCCGCGTCCGCGCTGCGGAGCGAGCGAGAGGGAGAATCTCCCCCGACGGGAGCGCTCCCGGTATCACGCGACACCGACGCGGTCACGGTTCGCGCGAGCCGTCGCGGTCGGAGTGGCAGGTCGGTTTGGAACGAGCGCGCGCGCGTCGACGGCTATTGACTCACGGTGAAGACGACGTGGGTCCGGCGTCCGCGGCGCGCGCGAAGAACGCGCCGAGCCCGTCGCGAAGCTCGCCCACGTGTACGCGAAGTCCTCGTCGAACTTCTCGCCGTAGTCGGGGAACGGCGTGTCGAAATAGGGTTCGCCGGTGGACGATGTCGAGATCTTGGGACGCTATCGGCGCGCCGTGGAGCAGCGCCGC
>DASYCF010000632.1:0-1955 GCA_036500365.1 Byssovorax sp. | reverse complement strand
CGAAGCGCGGCCTCCGCGAAGGGCGGAGGCTCACGCGGCACGGGCGCAACATCGCCTATCCGCGCTTCGTGCCGCGCGCGGGCCGCGCCGGCGCCGCCGACGAGATCGTCTATTTCCGCGACGACATGGACACGCGCGCCGGCCTCTATCGGTTCACGATGGGCCCGGGCGACACGCACGACGAGACGCTCGTCGCGCGGACGACGGCGACGTCGAGCCCTGCCTTCGCGCCGAACGGCGATCTCGTCTTCAACTGCTCGGCGTGGTGGCGAAACCTCTACAGCCGGAACGACATCTTCCGCCTGCCGAAGGGCGAGCTGTCGCCGCACGGCGAGGAGCCGGCGCGCGAGCAGCTCACGCACGGCCTCCGCGCCGTGGGCGCCGACGTGAGCCCCGACGGCAGGCAGCTCGCGTTCACCGTCAACGGGAAGGGCACGAGCTACCTCGAGATCGCGCCCGTCGCGGCGACGGGCGAGGTCGGCGCGCGCCGCGATCTCGTGCCGAGCTCGCGCTTCGACCAAGCCTACACACCACGGTTTTCGCCCGACGGTCAGAAGCTCGCCTACAGCGTGTGGACCGCCGGCGGCTATCGCGACGTCCGGATCGTCGACGTCGCCACCGGCAAGTTCCACCAGGTCACCTACGACCGCGCGCTCGACCTCGAGCCCGTCTGGTCGCCTGACGGAAAGACCCGGTATTTCGCCTCCGATCGCTCGGGCATCTTCAACGTGTACGCGTACGACGTCGCCGGCGACGCGCTCATGCAGGTGACGAACGTGCGCAACGGCGCGTTCATGCCGACGGTGAGCGAAGACGGCAAGACGCTCGTCTACGTCGGCTACACGAGCTACGGCTTCGACCTCTACGCGATGGCGCTCGACCCGTCGCGCTTCCTGCCGGCGCTCACCGCGCCGGACGATCGCCCGGAGCCGCCCGTCGACCCGTCCAGCGTGCCGATGAAGCGCACGACGTACGACCCGCTGCCGACGCTGCGACCGCACAGCTACACGGCGTCGATCGCGCCGGGCGCCTACTCGCCCAACGCCGTCACGTTCACGGCCGAGGGCGGCGACGTCGTCGGCATCCACGACGTCGCGGCGTCGATCACGGGCGATCCCAAGGCGCCGTCGCCGACCGTCACGGTGAACTACACGTTCAACCGCCTGCCCGTCGGCCTGTCGATGGAGGTGTTCCACAGCGTGGCGCCGCGCGGCGGGTATCGGCTCAACGACACACCGGTCGACTACGACCAGACGACCAACGGGATCGTCAGCGGCATCTCGTACACGAAGCTCGACACGTTCTCGTCGCACTCGTTCGTGATGTCGCTCAACGTGGCGAATTTCTCGGGCAACATCCCGAGCACGGCGACCCCCGATCCGTACGCCGCCGCGCAGGCGCCGCCGCAGCAGGGCAACATCAACGTCGCGCACTTCGGCTATGGCTTCACCAACGTCGAAGGCGGGTACGATCAGACAGGCGATCCGCGCGGCGTGTACGTGAACCTCGGCGTCGACCTCGCGGGCGCGTACACGGGCTCGAGCTTCACCGTGCAGTCGTTCTCGGCCCAGGCGGGGTTCTACCTCGAGCTGCCTTGGCTGAAGCACACGCTCGCCTATCGCCTCTCGGGCGCGGTCATGGGCGGAAACTACACGCCGAGCGGCGCGTACAGCGTCGGCGGGTACGACCTCGAGAACAACAGCCTCGTCTCCAGCGTGCTCTCCGGCGTGTTCGACGGCACCTTCGCGCTGCGCGGTTACCCACCCGGCGCCTATTACGGCAACGAGTACGTGCTCCAGAACATCGAGTATCGATTTCCGATCCTGTACCCCGATCATGGCCTGTCGACGCTGCCGCTCTTCCTCAAGCGGATCGACGGGAGCCTGTTCCTCGACTACGGCGGCGCGTTCGACGCGTTCCTGTTCAAGGGCGTCCGCATGTTCTCGGGCGGCGCG
>DASYCF010000631.1:0-2063 GCA_036500365.1 Byssovorax sp. | reverse complement strand
ACGAGTTCCAGGCGACCCTGCAGCGCCTCATCGGACAGCCCGCGGGCGCGCCGCGACGGCCGCCACGATGAGCGACTCGGTCGAGGCGTGGGCGGCCGGCTACGTGCGCTCGACCGATCTCGCGCTGAAGCTGGACGAGCGCGCCCCGCCGACGCGCTTCGAACCTTCGTTCACGCCGCTGCGCATCGAACGACCGGGCCGGCCGCGCGAGCTCGTCGTGACCGACGCGTCGCCCAAGTCACCCGGCCGCGAGGCGCTGCGTGCGCCCGACAAGCGCGCGCGGGTGCTGCACACGTTCTTGCATCACGAGCTCCAGGCGGCCGAGCTCATGTGCTGGGCGATCCTCGCCTTCGCGGACGCGCCGCTCGCGTTTCGTCGCGGATTGCTCGCGATCGCGCGCGACGAGATCCGCCACATGAACCTCTACCGCGCGCGCATCGAGGCGCTCGGCGCGGCGGTCGGTGATTTTCCCGTGCGCGACTGGTTCTGGCAGCGCGTCCCCGCGAGCACGTCTCCCGCGCACTTCGTCGCGACGCTGGGCGTCGGCTTCGAGGGCGCGAACCTCGACCACGCCGCGCGCTTCGCCGCGCGCTTCCGCGCCGTCGACGACGAGGCGTCCGCGCGCCTGCAGGAGCGGGTCGCGGACGAGGAGATCGCGCACGTCCGCTTCGCCGGCGCGTGGTTCAAGAAGCTCACGAGCGCGGGCGACGGCGCGCCCTCGTTCGACGCGTGGCGCGCGCACCTCACGCCGCCGCTCTCGCCGATCTTGATGCGAGGCAGCCCGATCGAGCGCGGCGCGCGCCGCGCCGCCGGACTCGACGACGCGTTCTGTGACGAGCTCGAGGCATGGTCGCCGTCGCCTGGCTTTTGAACCTCGACGCGAACGACGACCTCGCCGATCCGAACCGGTCGACGCGATCGCGCGCGCTCGAGGCGCGACTGCCGATCCTCGCCGCGCAGACGGGGCTCGTGCGACCGGGCGACGTGCTGCTCACGGCGGGCGCGCGCGCAGACGGCCTCGAGGGCCGCGCCTGGATGCCGACGCCGGCGGCGCTCGTGATCCTCGCCGATGCGGGCGCGCGCCTGCCTGCCGCGCCGCCGCTCGACGTGCTCGCCCGCGTGAACCGCCGCTCGTTCGCCGGCACGATCGCGGCGCTCGACGGCGCGGGCCTCTGCGCGTCGATCGACGAGGTCGCCTCGCGCACGCGCGCGCCGACGCGGACCGGCAAGTGGCTGATGAAGCGCGCGTTCGCCTTCGGCGGTCGCGGCCGGAAATGGATCCCGGCGGGTCGCCTCGAGGGCGCGGCGCTCGCTTGGGCGAAGACGGCGATCGCGCGCGACGGCGAGCTCTGGGTCGAGCCGTTCGTCGAGCTCGCCGGCGACTTCGCGCTGCACGGGTTCGTCGACGCCGCGGGCGCGCTCACGCTCGGCTCGCCGACGACGCAGCGCTGCGACGAGCTCGGCATCTGGCGCTCGAGCGCGCTCGCGTCGACCGAGGATCTCGACGACCCCGAGCGCGCGACGCTCGAATTGGCCGCGCGACGGACCGCCGGCGCGCTCGTTCGCGCCGGCTATTTCGGCCCGTTCGGCGTCGACGGCTTTCGTTATGTCGGCGATGGTGGCGCGCTCGCGATGCACGCGCCGTGCGACGTCAACGCGCGCTACACGATGGGCTACGCGATCGGGATGGGCTCACGCCGCCCCGATCGCTGAGGCCTCACTCGCCGCTGCCGGTGATGAACGACGGGACGCAGACCTGGGTCGAGCATCCAGTCGGCGCCGCGATCCAAGCTTGACGATCGTAGCCGGCGGCGCAGCCGATGACGTACTGCGGGCAAGCGTGGTGATCGACGCATTGATCGAAGTGCAAACAGAGGTCCTCGTCGCGGGTGAACGTCGCCTCTTGATCGCCGCACGCGTGCTCCGGCCCGATCGCGCAGACGTACTGTGCGTTCGGGAGCTTCACATAGACCTGCGACGCATCGAGGAGCGTCTCGTAGCCGACAGGGCGACGCGGACCTTGGACGAGGCTCCCGGCGACAAGTCCGCCGTTGCGAAGCGCG
>DASYCF010000630.1:0-3397 GCA_036500365.1 Byssovorax sp. | reverse complement strand
CTCACGGTGAGCGTGTGCGGCGCCGTGCCGACGATGATCGGCCGATCGGGATCGCCGTCGACGTGGCCGACGATGACCTCGGCGCCCTTGTGCAGCGGGTGGTGCTGCCCGTAGCCCGCGCCCGAGTACGGCTGCACCATGCGCATCCAGCGCGACGCCGTCGTGCCCGGCGCGTTGCCCGAGTCGAACGGCAGGCGGATCTTGTAGCGCCCTACGTCGTCGATCTGCGCGTACTGGCCGCCCGAGTCCTCCTCGACGTGACCGTGCATGAGGCCGGTCACGCGCGGCCACGGCGTGTCGCGCGCGGGCCGGAACTGGATCTTCAGCGGGATCGCCTCGAAGCGCGCGCGGTAGTTGCCGATGACCTCCGAGGCCTCGCGGCTCTGCTCGTTGATGGCGAACTCGTCGCGCGGATCGGGGACGCCGTGCCCGACGTCGTGCTCGACCTGCGTCACGAGGTAAACGCCGTCGTTCGACGACTCGTAGTGATCCTGCAGCGTGAACACGTGGCCTACGCGGAAGCGCGGGCAGTCGGTCCAGCCCATGAAGACCTGCCTCGTGCAGAGCAGCCGCTCGGCGCGGACGGCGGCGAGCGCGGCGCCCTCTTCGTTGGTCTTGAAGTGCTCGTTGTAGACCATCACGCTGCCGAAGCCGCGCGTCGGGTCGACGTCCGCCTTGCCGATGAGGCGCACGTTCGGCGTGCGGTAATTGTAGTCGTAGAGGGCGACGCGCGCGGGCAGGCGCTGTTGATCGAGCTGCCAGCCCCACACGGTGGAGATGCCCTCGGTCGCGAGGTCGTTCTTGCGCCGGTAGCTGATCTTGCTCGGCGCCGTGATCGGCGGCGACGCGGCGTTGTTGTCCGAGAGCACGAGCACGTCGCGCTCGCGCGTGTGATCGAAGTAGTAGTAGATGCCCTCGGTCTCGAGCCAGCGCTGCACGAAGTCCCAGTCGCTCTCCTCGTACTGCACGATGTACTCGCGCGCCTCGTACGCGCCGTCGACGCGCAGTTCGAAGTCGGCGCCCGCCTCGAGCCCGTAGGTCGTGAAGAGCTTCGCGATCATCTCGGGTACGGTGACGTTCTGGTAGATGCGGTTCGTCCGCGCGAGCGTCATGAGCCACGCGTTCGGGACGAGCGTCGCGACGTACCGCGGCACGATGGTGCCGGACTGATCGAGCATCTCGATGCGACGCAGGAGGCCGTGCACGACGTCGCCCGGGTTCGGCCCCATCGCGACCGCGCACGGCGCCTCGAGCAGCGCGTCGATCTCGGCCTGCGTGAGCGCCTCCTCGTCGCGCGTGAAGTAGATCTTGAACTCGAACAGCTTCGAGATCTGCTCCTCGCCCGTCACGCCGAGGAGGACGAAGCGATCGTCTTCGACGCCGCCCGACGCGAACGCGAGCTGAAAACCTTCGAGGATGGGCATGCGGTGCTCCTTCGCGCGCGGCTACGGCGCCGTGAAGACGGTGGTGTTCGCGACGACCTTGACCGTGCCGTCGGTGTTCGCGTTGTTCTGCGTCGTGGCCGCGGTCAGGAAGACGACCGGGACTCCTGCTGCGAAGACCTTCGAGCTCGCCTGAACGAACGCCGACTTCTTCGTGTACTTCCCCGACACGACGCCGCCGAGGGTGCCGGGCTCGTCGCCCGTGGAGTTCGCGATCGACGAGGTGAGCACGACGGTCGGCATCATCTGCACGAGCACGTTCGCGATGAAGCCCGTCGCCAACGGGAGCGCCGCGATGTTCGGGAACGGGATCGGGATCCCGACCGGCTTGATGAGGCACACGTCCGGCGACTGGTGCTCGGTGATGCCGCCTTCGATGGTCGCGATCGGAAACATGATCCCTCTCCTCAGCGCTCGTCTTCGAGCGCCCACGGCGCGGGCTCGCCCGGGACGAAGTCCTCGGCGCGCATGCGCAGCGGATCGGTCAACAGCGCGTCGTCGAGCTTCGCGCCGTCGGTGAACGCGCCCTCGAAGTTGGCGCGATGCAGATCGGTCGCGTCGAAATCGGAGCGCTCGACGTGCGCCCCCGCGAGCTTCGCTCGCGTGAGATCCGCGTACGCGACGCGCGCCTCGGGAAGGATCGAGCCCGAGAGATCCGCGCGCACGAGCCGCGCACGCAGGAGGTCGACGCGATCGGCGCGCACGCCGTCGAGCTTCGCGTCGGTGAAGCTCGCCTCCTCGAGGAGCGCGCCGCGGAGATCGGCGCCGGTGAGCTCCGCCGCGTCGAAGATCGCGCGCGGCGCGTACATCCCCGTCATGACGGCGCGCTCGAGGCGCGCGCGAGAGAGGTTCACCTGCACGGCGCGCACGCCGCCGAGGTTCGCGCCCACGAGGTTCGCGCGGCACATGAGCGAGCGGTCGAGGCACACGCCCGTGAAGTCGACGCCCGGAGCGCGCAGGTCGGACGCGTTGCACTGAAGGATGGAGGCGCCCACGATCGTCGCGTCGCGCAGATCGCAGTCGGACATGATCGCGCGCTCGAAGCGCGCGTCGCGGAGGTCGGCGCCGACGAGCTTCGTGCGCGAGAGGCGCGCGCGCGAGAGGTCGGCCTCGCGGAACGACGCGCTCGAGGCGTCGGCGTCGTAGAGCCAGATCTCAGAGCAGTCCGCGCGCGTGAAGTCCGCGCCGACCACCTTCGACTCCATGAGGTTCGCGTCGGCCAGGCAGCTGCCGGAGAACCGGGCGCCCGAGAGATCGGCGCCGAAGAAGCGCGCGCTCCGCAGGTTGAGGGCGGAGAAGTCGACCTCGGCGAGCTTGCAGCGGTCGAACGAGGCGCGCGAGAGCTCCGCGGCGTCGAAGCGCGCGCCGCCGAGATCGGCCTCGTTGAAGCGCGCGCCCGCCGCGCGAGCCCCGGTGAAATCGGCGCGGCGAAGATTCGCGCCGCCGAAGTCGGCCCCGCTGAGATCGGCGCCGGCGAGCGAGACGCCCTCGAGATCCGCGTCGGCGAGGCGCGCCTTCGCGAGGTTCGCGCCGACGAGCGACGCGCCACGGAGGCTCGCGCCCGTGAAGTCCGCGCCTCGGAGATCGGCCCCGTCGAGCGTCGCGCCCTCGAGCATCGCGCCGCGGAGCCGCGCCCGCGGTGCGACGAGCCGCGCGGCGTCGACGCCCGACAAGAGCGCGCCGGTGAGATCGGCGCCGCCGAGATCGCTCGGCACGCCTGCGCGTCGAAGATCCGCGTGCGGCAGCCGAGCCGTCGACAGGTCGGCGCCCGCGAGCCGAACCCCGTCGAGCGCGAGCTCGGAGAAATCCACGCCTCGGAGCGACGCGCCCGAGAGGTCGGCGTTCGTGAGCGTCGCGCCGCGGAGGATCACGCCGTCGAGCTTCGCGCGCTGGAGCGACGCGTTCGCGAGGTTCGCCTGGCCGAGCACCGCGGCCTCGAGATCGGCGTCGTCGAG
>DASYCF010000629.1:0-3947 GCA_036500365.1 Byssovorax sp. | reverse complement strand
AGATAGTCGTCGGCGCCCGCCTCCATGCCGCGCATGAAGTGCTGCTTGTCGCCGAGCGCGGTCATGAAGATGAAGTACGTGTACGTGCTCGTCTCGACGGCGCGCACGCGGCGGCAGAACTCGATGCCCTCGATGCCGGGCATCATCCAGTCGCTGATGATTACGTCGGGCAGCGCGCGCTGGTATTGCTCCCAGCCGACGATGCCGTCGGCCGCGGGGATCGCGAGGTGGCCGAGCGACTCGACGTGTTTGCGCAGGACCAAGCGCGAGATGGGCTCGTCCTCGGCGATGAGGACCCTCACGCGTCACCCACGATGGCGGTGAGCGCGGCTTGCACGCGCGCGCTCTCGGCCACGAGCGCGTGGACGAGCGGCGCGAGGTGCGCGATCGACCCGGCGCCCGCGGCGCGCGCCTGCTCCTCGATGCGCGCGGCGAGCTGGATGAAGGGCCGCGCCCCGACGTGCACCGCGCTTCCTTTCACGAGGTGCGACACCTCGACGAGGGCCCGCGCGTTGTCGGTCGCGAGCGCGGCCGTGAGCGCGGCGATGCGCGCCGGGAGCTCGCCGATGAAGATTCCCACGATCTCGACCACCATGTCCTCGCCGCCGCCCGGCATCTCGCGCAACGACTGGAGCGCCGACGGATCGATGGCCGGCTGCCCCTCGGCGCGCGGCACCGACGGCGCCCCGGCGCGCGGCGTCGGATCGTACGCCACCACGGCCGGCGCCGCGCGTGACGTCATCGCGCCGCCAGCCGTCCAGCGCTTGAGGACGCGGTCGACCTCGGCCGCCACGACGGGCTTGGTCAGGTAGTCGTCCATGCCGGCGGCGAGGCATTTCTCGCGGTCGCCGCGCACGGCGTTCGCCGTCATGGCGATGATGGGCGTGCGCGCGACGTCGCCGTCGAGCGCGCGGATCCGCGCCGTCGCGCCGTAGCCGTCGAGGAGCGGCATCTGACAGTCCATCAAGATCGCGTGATAGCCGCCGCGCTGCGCGAGCTCGACCGCCTCGAGGCCGTTCACCGCGATGTCGACGTCGAAGCCGCGCTTCTGGAAGAGCACCATTGCGATGCGCTGGTTCACGCCGTCGTCCTCGACGAGCAGGAGGCGCGGGCGGGTCACGACGGGCTGCGTCGAGCCGCTCCCTCGCGGACGGGCCGGCTCGTCGGGGCCTCCGCGCGTGAAGGCGCCCGTGAGCGGGCGGCGCACGGTGTCGACGCGACCCGGCGGCGCGGGCTCCTCGACGTGCTCGGAGACGTGCGTGCGGAGCGCGGCGTGGAGCTGCGCGCGCCTCGCCGGCTTCGCGAGGAACACCGATGCGCGCTGCGCGGGGTCGCGCGGCCCCGTGTTGGCGAGGACGATCACGCGCGCCCGCTTGAGCGCAGGGTCGATCGCGAGGCGCTCGGCGAAGCCGACCGCGGCGGCGTTGGGCAGGTGCGCGTCGAGCACGACCACGTCGAACGGCCTGCCCGCCTCCGCCGCGCGGAGCGCCACCGCGAGGCCTGCGTCCGCGTCGGCCGCGACCTCGCACTCGACGTCGAGCTCCTCGATCATGGCGCGCACGGCGAGGCGGCACGACGCGTTGTCGTCGACGATGAGCGCGCGACGGCCCGAGAGATCGACGCGCGGGATGCTCGCGCCCCCGACGCGCGACGGCGCCGCGAGCTGCGCGGTGAACCAGAACGTGCTGCCCTCACCGGGCGCGCTCGTGACGCCGATCTCGCCGCCCATCGAGTGCGCGAGCCGCTTCGCGAGCGCGAGGCCGAGGCCGCTGCCGCCGCGGTTGACCTCGCTCGCGTCGTGGACTTGGGAGAACGGCTTGAAGAGGCGCGTCTGCTTCTCGAGCGAGATGCCCGGGCCCGAATCGCGGACCTCGAACCGGACGAGCTGGCCCGACGCGACGCGCGGCGCCGACGGCCGGCGCGGCGCAGACGGCGCGAGTGTCGCCCGGACGACGACCTCACCCTCGTCGGTGAACTTGATCGCGTTGCTGACGAGGTTCAGGAGCACCTGGCGGAGGCGCGCTGGGTCCCCCCGCAGGAGCGGCGGGATCGCGCCGTCGGCCCACGCGACGAGCTCGACGCCCTTGTGCTGCGCGCGCTCGGCGAGGAGCTCGGCGACCTCGTCGACCGTCCGCCGCACGTCGAAGTCGACCGACTCCTCGTCGGTGACGCCGGCGTCCGCGCGGCTGAAATCGAGCACGTTGTTGAGCAGGCCGAGGAGCGCGTCGCCGCTCGTCCGGATGCGCTTCGCGTAGTCGCGCTGCTCGGTCGACAGCCCTGTGTCGAGGAGCAGCCCCGTGATGCCGATCACGCCGTTCAGGAGCGTCCGGATCTCGTGGCTCAGGTTGGCGAAGCCGTCGGCGCGGGCGCGCGCCTCGGCGAGGTCGACGAGCGCCTGGTCGAGCGCGCGGGCGAGATCGCCGCCCTCGTCTCGGATTTCCTCGGCGTCGGTCGAGCGCTTCATCGCGACAGCAGCACGCGAGCGTAACGGAGTCTGGCTCCCCGGGAAATTGGCGTTCGCTGGGATCGTCCGCGCGACGAACTCGACAAGCGTGGCGATCTCGTCTATATGCGGCGCGCCGCTCGCGAGGCCGAGCAGGCGCCAGCTCCGAAGAGAACATGCGAATCGACGCCGACTGCCTGCGCGAAGCCAAGCTCGAGAACCTGGAGCGGCTCGCCCGCTCGCTGAAGGTGCGCGTCCCCGACCGGACGCACCGGAGCTACCCGCGGCGGCTCGTGCGCGCGGTGCTCAAGGGCCTCGACGACCAGCGGATCCGCTCGGCGCGCGCCCCCAACTGACGCCGCGGCGCCCCGCGCTTCGACCGCGGCGCACGGCGCGACCCGCCTCGCGCTCGCTTTTGCTATCGTCGGCCGCGCGGGCGACGGCGCCCCGCATCGACGGCCGCGAGGGGCGGCCTCCGAACTTGCGCGCGCCGGCGCGGCGGGCGAAACGCGAACACTATGGCCTCGGTCAACCCGCTCTCGCGGGAGCTCGTCTTCAAGGTCGTCTACTACGGCCCCGGCCTCTGCGGGAAGACGACGACGCTCGAGCACCTGCACGCGACGGCGAAGCCCGAGCACCGCGGCAAGCTCGTGAGCCTCGCGACGCCGGTCGACCGCACGCTCTACTTCGACTTCCTGCCCGTGCGCCTGCCGGCGATCCGCGGGATGAAGGTGCGCCTCCAGCTCTTCACGGTGCCGGGCCAGGTCTATTTCAACGCGACCCGCAAGCTCGTGCTGACGGGCGCCGACGGCGTGGTCTTCGTGAGCGACTCGCAGGCCGCGCGCGCAGACTCGAACCTCGAGAGCTTCGAGAACCTGAAGGAGAACCTCGCCGAGCAGGGCCGCGACCTCGCGCTGATGCCGATCGTGTTCCAGCACAACAAGCGCGACCTGCCCGATCTGCTCCCGATCGAGGAGCTCGACCACATGCTCAACCCGTTCGGCGCGCCGTCGTTGCCGACGTGCGCCGTCAGCGGCGAGGGCATCTACGAGTCGCTCGAGCAGATCGCGAACGGCGTGCTCGCCGCGTTCAAGGACAAGCTCCCCGACTCGCTCGAGGGCGCGATCGACGCGAACTTCTCGGCGATCGAGGGCGGGCTCTCGCACGCGCTCCGTGACGCGTCGGCGGGCGAGCGGCGACCGCCGAAGGACGTCGTCTCGCTCAAGCTGCCCGTGCCGACGCCGGCGCTCACGCTCCCGCCGGAGCTCGCGCCGTCCGTCGCGCCGCCGACCGACGCGGAGGCCGAGGACGCGCGGCTCGAGGCGCTGCGGGCCCCGGCGGCACCCGCGTTCGCCGAGCTCTCTCCGGAGGACGTGAGCGACGCGCCCGACAGCGATCGCAGCGGCGTCGCCGACGCCGGTCGCGATCGCGGCGACTCGGCTGGCGCCGGTCGCGATCACGGCGACTCGGCTGGCGCCGGTCGCGATCACGGCGACTCGGCTGG
>DASYCF010000628.1:0-2016 GCA_036500365.1 Byssovorax sp. | reverse complement strand
CGTCCGCGCCCGCGTCGAGCGGCTCGGCGCGCGGCTCGTCGAGGAGGAGCACGCGGTCGTCCGCGCCGGTGAGGCGCTCGCCGCCGCCCGCGACGCGCTCGCCCGCGCGTCGAGCGAGCGGCCGCTCCGCCCCGACGAGCTCGCGAAGGTCATCGAGATCGAGCTCGACGCGTGCGAGGGCGAGCGCGCGCGTGTCGTCGTGACGTACGTCGTCCCCGGCGCCCGGTGGATGCCCGCCTACACCGTCCGGCTCGACGGCGCCGCGACCGAGATCGAGCTCCGCGCGATCGTGCAGCAGAAGACCGGCGAGGACTGGCGTGGCGTGCGGCTCGCGCTGTCGACGGCCGCGCGGCAGCGCCGTGGAGACGCGCCCGAGCTCACGAGCGTGCGCGTCGGGCGCGCGCAGGCCACCCCGCGGCGCCGCGGCTTCCGCGCCCCGCCCGAAGGCGCCGACGCGTTGTACGCCGACTACGACCGCGCGATCGCGGCGATGACGCCCGCGCAGACGACGACGGCGATCGCCGCAGACGAAGACATCGACCGCAGCGCGACGTTCGGCGCCGCGCCCGGCGCCGAACCGCCGCTTGGATTCGGCCCGCCGAGCGCTCCCGTTCCATCGTCGGCGCCCTCCACGTCGCGCCCGACGACGAAGATCGACGGGCGCGCTCGCATGGGCCTGCCGCCGACCGCCCCGCCGCCGGGCATGGCCATGGCCCCGCGGGCACAGCCTGCCGCGCCCGCGCAGATCTCGGCGCCGATGGAGCTCGCCGCGGCGATGTCGATGCCACGTCGAGCGCTCTATGGAGCGGCAGGCGGCGCGGCGACGCTGACCGTCGAGCGCCACGTCGAGCCGACGATCGACCTCGAGGCGGCGGCGTTCGCGGCCTCGTATGCGTCGCTGCGCATGGGCGCCGTCGGCTCGGCGAACCGGGGCGAGCTCGTGCCGATCGGCGAGGCGGAGCTCTACGTCGAGGCGACCACCACGGTGCGCGTCGCCGCGCGCGTGCGCGTGGCCGCCGGGATCGCCGCCGCGCGCGACGCGACGCAGGAGCTGCTCCGCAAGGCGCCGCCCCTGCGCTACCTCGTCCCCGCGGGGCACGAGGGCTACGATCACGCGTTCGAGCTCGACGCGATCGTCGACGTGCCCGCCGACGGCGAGCCGCACGCGCTCTCGATCTCGCGCGTCACCGCCGCAGCGGAGCTCGTGCACGTCGCCGTCCCGCGTGAGAGCCGCGACGCGTACCGCCAGCTCCGCGTGACGAGCCCGTTCGACGCGCCGCTCCTCGCGGGCCCGCTCGACGTCTACGAGGGCCGCGACTTCGTGCTCTCGACCGACCTCACGACGACGCCGCCCCACGGCGAGCTCGAGATCGGCCTCGGCGTCGATCCCGCGGTGAAGATCGCGCGCAACACGCGCTTCTCGGAGGCGACGACCGGGCTCATCCGCGGCACGCTCGAGCTGCGGCACGGCGTCACCATCGACGTCGCGAACCAGCGCGCCGACGTGCTTCACCTCGAGGTGCGCGAGCGCGTTCCCACCACGCGCGACAAGGAAGAGGACATCGAGGTCGAGGTCACGCGCGTGCAACCCCCGTGGAAGAAATACGAACCCGACGACGGCCACCTGCGCGGCGGCCACGCGTGGCGTATCGACGTCGCCGCCGGCGCGAAGCAGGCCCTCGAGCTCGAGTACGTCGTGCGCATCGCCTCGAAGAACGAGCTCGTCGGCGGAAACCGGAGGGAGTCGTGAGCGCGCCCGCCGAGCGCAGGAGCGCGATCGACGCGGCGCTGCCCGTGACCACGGTGACGTTGCTCGAGGATCGCGCCGTCGTCACGCGCTCCGGCAAGGTCGCCGCGCCCGCCGGCGCGCTCCGGCTCGAGGTGCGCGGCGTCGCGCCGATCCTCGCCGACAAGACGCTCACCGCGCGCGTCGAGGGCGCGGAGCTCACCGACGTGCGCGTGCGCCGCGAGCCGATCCACCGCGTCGACGAGCGGCCCGACGAGGCGCGCGCGATC
>DASYCF010000627.1:0-9232 GCA_036500365.1 Byssovorax sp. | reverse complement strand
GGTGGAAGTGGTCGCACGACCCGCCGTCGCGACCCACGCCGCGATCCCTCGACCGAAAGCTCGCCGCGTCGACCTGCCTCGCGACGCCAACCCCTCATAGAATTCTCGACCGCGCTGTCTCAAACCTGTTGGCAGGTTCCGGGATCCGCAGAACCCTGCCGCGTCGCTGGCGGCGAAGATGGGTCAGAGCGTCGCGATCCCGCTGCCGGCGCCGGCCGACGTCGCCCAGCGCCTCGGCGACGTGCCGCCGGGCTACGCCGTGAGGCTCGAGCCGGGCAGCTACACCTGCACCTACTACGAGCTGATGGGCACCGAGTGGGGCGGCTTCTCGTGCTGCGCGATCTCACGCGAGGGCGCGCCGAGCTTCATGCCCGTCGTCCTCGGCAACGCGGGCGGCATCGTCCACGGCGGCCTCACCGTCGAGCGGTACGCGAGCCTCTCGACCGAGCGCGACAACCTCATCATGACCCGCGGCCCGCAAGCCGTGATGGGCCAGGAGATGGCAGAGCTCTGCGCGAGGTACGGCGTGCCCTTCCAGCCGAACGGCATGGCCGGCCGCATCAACGGCTGGGAGCAGATGATCCAGCGCGACGCCTCGTTCAGCGCGCAGTGGGCGATGCAGCGCGGCGCCGCGATGATTCGGCTGCAGCAGAACCGCGAGCCGACCGAGGCCGAGCTCGCCGCGATGGGCCAGCAGCAGCAGGCCGTCACGAGCCAGCTCGAGCAGCACCACCAGGACCACAAGGCGCGGATGCGCGGCAGGCGCGACGCCGCGCTCGAGATCATCGAGTTCGCGCTCGGCAAGACGGGAGAGCAGGTCGGCGCCGAGGTGCGGCGGATCGCGCCGAACCTCCAGCCGAGCGACGTCCTCGGAGAATGCCTGCGCATCCTCGAGCGCCCGAAGCGCGACAACAACCCGACGTTCGCGCAAGTCGACAAGCGGCTCGAGCCGATCGTGCGCGCTCACTGGCCCGAGATCGGCGACGGGGATCGCGCCCGCTTCAAGACGCCCGAGAAGTATTTGAAGCACGTGATCGGCGACGTATACCCGCCCAACGGCTTGAGGGTCCCCGGGCTCTTCGGCTTCTTGAAGGGGTAGCCCTGACGCGGCAACCAGCCATGGCGGGCCGCGCGCACGCGCGGCATCGGCCAGGCTCGCTCTCACCTCTCCTTCCCCTCCTTCACCGCCGCGCTCGTCATCTGCACGAATGAAGCCCGGATCACGCGAACGCGTCGAGCTCGTCGCGCAGCCACGCGCCGAAGCGCTCGCCGATCATCAGAGACGGCAGGTTGGTGTTCGCGCTCGGCACGGTCGGCATCAGGCTGGCGTCGGCGACGATCAAGCCCGGGGCGCCGCGCACCTGTCCGCGGCCGTCGGTCGCGGCCTCGACGTCGCCCTCTGCGCCCATCGGGGCGGTCCCGCACGGGTGGTATCCGGAGCCGGTGCTCTTGCCGATCCAGTGACCGAGCGCCTCCTTGTCCGAGATGACGGCGCGGCTCGGCCAGAAGAAGTGGAACAAGCCCTTCATCGCGCGCGTGCGCAGGATCGCGTACATCGTGGTGACGGCCTCGACGGCGCGCGCGTGGTCCTGCGGCTCCTCGAGCATGCGGCCCTCGATGAGCGGCGCCGCCCGCGGGTCGGCGCTGGGGAAGCGGATCGTCCCCGCGCCGCGCGGCTTGCCGACGCAGCACATGAGCGTGATCGCGGGCAGCGTGAGCAGCGGGTGCAGCGGCAGGAACGAGCCCGCCTGGATTTGCATGTCGAGCGGGTGCTCCGCGCGCGGCGACGCGAGCTGATCGCCCGACGTGTAGCGCAGCATCGTCTGGATCAGCGCGTCCTTGGTGCTCACGGCTACGCCGCGCGGCGCGAGGATGATCGCGGTGCCGGGGTGGTCGAGCAGGCGCGCGCCGACGGCGGGCACGTCGGACACGAGGTCGACGCCGAGCCGCTCGAGCTCGCGCCGCGGGCCGACGCCGCTCCGCAGCAGGACACCCGGGGTCGCGATCGCGCCGGCCGACAAGACGACGCGCCGCGCGCGCAGCACCTCGACCTCGCCGGCGGTCGACACCTCGAGCCCCGCGACGCGCCCGCCCTCGAAGACGACGCGGTGCGCGAGGGTGTTCGCGCGGATCCGCAGGTTCGGCCGCGCGCGGACCGCGGACGTGAGGTAGCCACGCGCGGCGCTCATCCGCACGCCGTCGATCTTGTTCATCGCCTGCGGGCCGACGCCGCCCTTCGTGTCGGGGTCGTTCGTGTCGGCGCACGCGGGGTGGCCGAGCTCGCGGCACGCCTCGACGAACGCGGACTGCCACGCGCAGAGCTCGCGCGGCGGGTGACGCCGGACCGGGATGGGGCCGCCCTTGCCGTGGTACGGCGCGTCGCCGAAGTCGCGGTCGTCCTCGAGCCGCACGAACGCTCGCAAGCACTCCTCGAACGTCCACTCGGGGAGGCCGCGCGCGGCCCACTCGTCGAAGTCGTACGCGTGGCCGCGGAGCGCGATGCACGTGTTCACCGCCGACGAGCCGCCGACGACCTTGCCGCGCGGGAACGCGAAGCGGACGCGCTGCTCGACGGTCGGCTTGAAGTCGTATCCCCAGTCGTGCTCGCGCCACGAGTTGCGCGTGCCGTCGACGAGATCGCGCGGGAGCCGAGCGAGGTCCGGGTAGTCCGGGCCGGCCTCGACCAGGAGCACCTCGCGATCGCTGCGCTCGCTCACGCGCGACGCGACGACGGCGCCTGCGGAGCCCGCGCCGACGACGACGAGATCCGCTCCATCCTGCTTCATCGCGCGCACGATCGAGCCACGCGGCGGCCGCCGTCAAGCGATCGCGACCCGCGCCAGCGGAGTCGCCGTGATCGCGACGAGCGCGATCACGCGGAGGAGTCGTCGTCGGGATCGCCGTCGTCGAGGACGCACAGGCCGGCCTCGTCGAGCTCGGGGTACAGGCTCTCGACGAACGCGGCGCCCACGCGCGGCTCGAGCGCGGCGTCGAGCGCCTCGAGGTGCGCGCGCGTCGCGGCGACGGCGCCGGTGAGCGCGACCTTCAGCGGCCCGCGCTCGCGCGCGTCGAAGTTCGCGAGCGCCTCGCGCATGCCGTCGCGCACGGTCGTCGCCTCGGCCTGTTCCTCGCGCGTGCGCGCCGTGGCGACGAGGTACTCGCCGACGCGCA
The DNA here is from genome assembly GCA_036500365.1 of Byssovorax sp. Taxonomy (GTDB): domain Bacteria; phylum Myxococcota_A; class Polyangia; order Polyangiales; family Polyangiaceae; genus DASYCF01. The sequence goes on along the minus strand of DASYCF010000627.1, from coordinate 6,061 downwards.
CGTTGCCGCGGACGCGCGTGCGCGCGCGCTCGAGGAAGTCGCGGTAGGGCTTCACGCGGGCGCTCAGCGCGTCGACCGCGGCGCGGAGATCCATCGCCCGCGCGAGCACGAACGCCCGCGTGTCGGCGTCGAGCCGCGCGTCGTGCTCGTGGTGCGCGAGCAGCGTACCCAGCACCTCGCGCGTCCAGCGGAGGTGCCGAAGGCCGGACGCGCGCGGATCGAGCCGCCGCCGCGGCGCCGCAGCGCCGGGCGAGGTGCGATACGTCACGTCGGCCACCCGAGTCGAGGAGCTGCCGCGGCCACCGCGCGTGAGGATGGGTCATCGCAGCGCCCGCCGCAATCCTGCCGATCTGGCGATATTTCGCGGGCCCATCGGAGTTTTTCCGATTGACCGAGCGCCGGCCGTACCATCGAATTGCGACCAGCGGGCACAGGTCGCGCCGCGGCGTCGGCCGGTGATCGCAGGGCGAGATGAGCGAACAGGAGCTGCAGCAGCGCGCGGAGCGCAACATCGGGCGCGTGCTCCGCGGCAAGTGGCGGCTCGATCGCGTGCTCGGCATCGGCGGCATGGCGAGCGTCTACGCGGCGACGCACCGGAACGGCCTCCGCGGCGCGGTCAAGCTCCTGCACCCCGAGCTCGGGCTGCGCGACGACATCCGCGATCGGTTCCTGCGCGAGGGCTACGTCGCCAACCGCGTCGAGCACCCGGGCGCCGTGCGCGTCCTCGACGACGACGCGGACGACGGAGCGGTGTTCCTCGTGATGGAGCTGCTCGACGGCAAGACGGTCGACGCGCTGGCGAACGAGGCGCCCGGCCACGTGCTCGAGATCGCGCGCGTCGTCGACGTGTCGATCCAGCTGCTCGACGTCCTCGTCGCCGCGCACGCGAAGAACATCGTGCACCGCGATCTGAAGCCCGAGAACCTGTTCCTCACGGTCGAGGGCCAGGTGAAGATCCTCGACTTCGGCATCGCGCGCCTCCACGACATGAACGCCGGCGCGACGGGGACGAAGACGGGCAGCCTGATGGGCACGCCCGCCTTCATGTCGCCCGAGCAGGCCCTCGGCAACTGGGATCGCGTCGACGGGCGCACCGATCTGTACGCCGTCGGCGCGACGATGTTCGTGCTGCTCACGGGGCAGCTCGTGCACGAGGCGGCGTCGCTGAACCAGCTCCTGCTCGCGGCGATGACGAAGCCCGCGCGCGCGATCGCGAGCGTACGCGCCGACCTCCCGCGCGACGTCGCCGCCGTCGTCGATCGCGCGCTCTCGTTCGAGCGCGACGCACGCTGGCCGGACGCGCGCGCGATGCAGCAAGCGCTGCGGAGCCTCGGCGCGCCGCCCGCGACGACCACGATCACGTCGGCCACGGGGGCGGTGAGCGCGCAGTCGTACGGCGCGTCGTCGGCCGTCGCGCACATGCCGACGGAGGCCGTGCCGTCTTCGCCGTCGCTCGGACACATGTCGCACCCCTCCCACCCGTCGCACCCGTCGCACGCGACGAGCACGGCGGCCGCCGTGTCCAGCGACGCCCGCGCCCGCGTGCCGACGTCTCGCGCGCCGCTGGTCGTCGCCATCGCGGGCAGCGCGCTGCTCCTCGGGGCCCTCGCGGTGATCGGCGTCCGCCATTTCGCGGCGAGCGCGCCGGCCGCCGCCAGCGCGCCGTCGGCCACGTCCACCGCGAGCGCGACGGCGGCAGCGCCCGCGAGCGCCACGCCGCGAGCGACCGCCGAGCCGACCGTCGAGCCGACCGCGAGCGCCTCCGCGGAGCCTGCGCCGAGCGAGACCGCGTCGGCCTCTGCCGCGCCGAGCCCCGCGCCCGCGACCACGGCGCCGCGCCTCCACGGCAAGCTCCCCAGCGCGACCCCCGCGAAGCCGGCCGGCGGCGCGCGCTGCGATCCGCCGTTCACCGTCGACGCCAAGGGAATGAAGCATGCAAAGCCGGAGTGTCTCTGACTGCGCGCGCGCCGTCGCGCCGCGCCTCCTGCCCGCGATCGCGTGCGCCGTCGCCGCGGCGACGTTCTGCGCGGCCGCCTCCGCCGACGACGCGAAGCAGGCCTGCAGCAAGGCGTACGACGACACGCAGCTCCTCCGCAGCCAGGGCAAGCTGAAGGACGCGCGCGTGCAAGCGGCCGCGTGCGCGCGCGACACGTGCGCGGCGTTCATCCGCTCGGACTGCGGCAAGTGGGTCGACGAGCTGACGACCGCGCAGCCGACCGTCGTCGTGCGAGCGCGCGACGCGCGCGGCCACGACGCGAGCGCCGTCAGGGTCACGATCGACGGCGCCGCGTGGCTCGAGCAGCTCGACGGGCGCGCGCAGCCGCTCGACCCCGGCTCGCACACGCTGCGCTTCGAGCTCGCCGGAGAGCTCCCCGTCGTGCAGACGATCGTCGTCCGCGAGGGCGAGAAGGATCGCACGATCGACGTCGCGTTCGGCGCCGCCGCGCCCGTCGCGCCGGCCGCGCCCCTCGCCGCGGCCACCCCCGCCGCGGCGGCAGACAGCGCGCCGAGCGCGTCGATCGCGCCGTGGATCCTCGGCGGCGCGGGCGTCGTCCTGCTCGCGACCGGCGGCGCGCTCACGGGCGCGCTGCTCGCCGAGAAGTCCGCGCTGAAGCAGGACTGCGGCGGCACCGGCGACACGTGGTGCGCGCGCGGCGCGTCGGCGGCGAGCACCGGCCAGACGCTCGGGCCGATCACGACGACGGCGTTCATCGCAGGCGGCGCCGCCGTGGGCGTCGCGGCGGTGTGGCTCCTCGTGCGCAAGCCGCCAGCCGCAGCGACGACGACAGGCGGCCTGCGCGTCGACGTCGGCGCGTCGAGCGTCGCGATCGGAGGTGCCTGGTGACGCGCCCGTCGCGCGGCGTCGCGCGCCTGCGCCTCCCGCTCCTCGCCGTGAGCTCGCTGTCGCTGCTGCTCACCGCGATCGGCGCGTGCGTCATCTCGTTCCCCGACCCGCCCGAGACCGGCGGCGCCGGCGGTCGCGGCACCGGCGCGTTCGTCTCGAGCGCCGTCAACACCGTCGAACAGGAGGCCACGTCGTTCGGCTCGATGCACGCCGGCACGGGAAAGACCGGCGGGGTCGGCAGCAGCTCGCACCGCGACCCGCTCGCGCGCTGCAACGACGAGCTCACCGACCTGCTCGACGATCCCGACAACTGCGGCACGTGCGGCCACATGTGCCAAGGCGACTGCGTCGACGGCGCGTGCGTCGGCGACGAGCTCTGACGACGCCTATGGCGCAGGCTTCGGCGCCTTCGCCTCGAGCGTCGCGGCCTCGGCGTCGCGGCCGGTCGCGCGGAGCAGCTTGACGAGGTTCGTCCTCGTGACGCGCGCGTCGTCGGGCGAAGACTCGCCGCGCGCCTGGATCGCGGCCGCGCGGCGCAGCAGCGGCTCGGCGGCGGCGTAGTCCTTCTGCTCGAGCTCGAGCGAGCCGAGGTTCGTGAGCGTGAGCGCGACGCTCGGGTGATCCTTGCCGAGCTTCGCCTCCTTGATCGCGAGCGCGCGGCGGTACATCGCGTCGGCCTCGGGCAGGCGGTTCGACTCGTCGAGGACGACGGCGAGGTTGCCGAGCGAGATCGCCGTGTCGAGGCCGTCGGCGCCCGCGACCTTCTCCTTGAGCGCGAGGGCGCGGCGCAGCACCGGCTCGGCGCGCGCGAGGTCGCCCTCGGCGCGCCGCAGGTTGCCGAGGTTGTTCAGGAGCTTCGCGAGGTCGGCGTCGCGGTGCTCGCGCTCGAACGTCGCCTCGGCGCGCTCGTACATCGCCGCCGCCTCGCGGTGCTTGCCCTGGAGCTGCAGCGCTGCGCCGACGCTCGTCGCGCCGATCGCGGCGTTCACGCCGTCGGGCTGGTGCGCCTCCCAGATGGCGAGGGCGCGGCGATAGAGGGCCTCGGCCTCGCGGACGTCGCCCTTGTGCTCGCGGTGGATGCCGAGCGCGTGCAGGCTCTGGGCGAGCCGCTCGTCCTTCGCGCCGAACCCCTCGGCGAGCTTCACCGCGTCGTTGCACGCGCGCTCCGCGGCGGCGCCGTCGGCGCGATCGACCGCGTCCTCGCACGCGTCCTCGGCCGCGTCCCACGGCGTGCGCGGCGCGGCGCTCGACGAGGCAGCCGGCGCCGCGTCGCCGGGCGCGCGATGACACCCCACCACCACGAGCGCGAGCCCGAGCGCTACGATCCCTGCCGCGCCGCCGAGCGCTGCGTCGACACGCTTCATGCTCGCTCCACCAGCTCGGCGAGGCGCTTCATCGCAGGATCGGAGTCGAGCCGCGCGAGGGCGCGGCGGACCTTGGCGAGCGACGGCTCGAAATACGGCAGGAAGCTCGGGTTCTTCTTCACGCGATCGATGAAGACGAAGCGCCCCGCGTCCTTGAGCTTGCGCTGCACGGTGAGCCGGTCGAACTGCCGCCCCACCTCGGCGCGACCGCTCGAATCGAGGCCCGCCGCGGCGGCGTAGTCGTCGAGGCGCGCGTCGATGAACGGCTGATCGATGTCGACGTAGCTGTCGTTCAAGAGCGCGACGAGGTCGTACGCGCGCGGGCCGAGCAGCGCGTCCTGGAAGTCGATCCACGCGAGCGCGCCGTCGCGCGTCACCATGAGGTTCCGAGATTGGTAGTCGCGGTGCACGAAGCCGCGCGGCCAGCTGGCGATCTCGGCGGCCAGCGCGCCGGCGATCTCGTCGAACTCCGCGCGCTCGCCCGGCGAGAGCTCGCGGCCGCGCGCGTCGAGCGCCCACTCGCGGAAGTGATCGAGCTCCCAGCGGAGGAGCACCTCGTCGAACGCGCGCGTCGCGACGAGCGAGCCTTCGGGCAAGGTCGCGAGCGCGCGCTGCGCCTTCGCGAGATCCTCCACCGCGCGCCGATAGACGGCGGCGCGCCGATCGGGGTGCCCCTCGACGTGCGCGCCGAGCGTGTCGTCGCCGAGATCCTCGAGGAGCACGAGCCCGTCGTCGCACGCCTCACCGAAGACACGCGGCACGCGGACGCCGCGCGACTCGAGGAGATCGTGCACCTCGAGGAACGGCCAGCGCGTCGGCGCCGTCGCGCTCCCCTGCGTGACCTCCTCGGGCGCGGCGTCGGGCACGAACATCGCGACGCACGCGCGCGCGCCGTCGAAGGCGCCCTCGACGCGCAGGTAGCTCCTCGTCGACGCGCCGCCGGGCATCGGCGTGACGGCGGAGGGGCGCGCGCCGGTCACGCGCTCGACGAGCCGCGCGAGCTTCTCGGGATCGTAGGTCGGCATCGCGCCGCGCTTAGCACGGCGGCCGGCGTGTAGGATGCGCGCGTGCGCCGCGCCGCCCGCGACAAGCCGTGCTGGCCGTGGGCGATCGTCGGCCTCGCGCTCGCGGCGTCGCCGACGTCGTGCAGCGGCGCGCCGGCTGCGCCGCCGGTCGTCGCCGCCGCGGCCGCAGCGCCGACGAGCGAGCACGCGACGGCGCCCGCGCGATCGAGCAAGCCGCGCCTCGAGCTCCACGTCCGCGCGCTCGTCGAGCCGTCGCCGCGGCTCCGGGTCGAGGTCGTCGCGAGCGGGCTCGACCTCGCGACGTGGACGCTCGAGCAGGGCGCGCCCGCCGCGCTCGTCGGCCTCGCCGCGCGCGACGACGCCGGCAAGCTCGACGCCTCGACGCGAGCGAGCGGCGAGGGCGCGACCGTCACGTTCTCCCGCGCGACGGCCGGCGCCGTGCACGTGACGTACGACGTGCTCGCCGACGCGCCCGAGGACCCGCGCGCGCCGCTGCGGCCGACCGTCACGAAGACCCTGTTCTACGCGGGCGGCGAGGCGCTCGCGCTCCTGCCGGCGACGGCCGACGAAGCGCCCCTCGTCGCCGAGATCGAGATCGACGCGGACGCGCTCGGGGCGACGGGCGTCGCGTCGAGCCTCGGCGTGGGGCGGACGCGTGAGCGAGCCGCGAAGGGGCGCGTGCTGCGTCACGCCGCGCTCGTCGGCGGGCAGCTCGGCACCGCGCTGTTCCATGCGATCGAGGCGGACGACGAGGCGGCGTGGGTCGGCCCGCTCGCGTTCGACGCGCGCGCCGCGGCGAGCGAGGCCGCCATCGTGCGCGGCGTCGT
>DASYCF010000626.1:0-4267 GCA_036500365.1 Byssovorax sp. | reverse complement strand
CGCCGCGCTGTGGCAGGTGGTCGAGGACGCGGACGCGCCGAGCGACGCGCGCGCGGGCGCCGCCGTCGCGCTGCTCGAGGGCGCCGCCGAGGATCCGCGCGAGCGCCTCCGCGTCGCGGCGGGCGGCGCGCCCTCGCGGCTGCGCTTCGCCATCGAGGCCGCCGCGGACGCGACGACGGACGTCGAGCTCGAGGGCGCGCTGCTCGAGGTGATCGCCTACGACGAGGCGCTCGCCGAGGAGCGCGCGCCTCGAAAGACGGACTGACCTACACGCGTCGGAGCTCGGGCTCCTGCTTCATGAGGCGCTCGAGCCACGCCGCCGTGAGCTTCTCCTGCGCGGTGTTGGCGCGGAGGCGCGAGGCGAGGTGCTTGAAGTCGACGTGGTCGATCGGCTGATCCTGGTTGAAGCAGGAGAAGATGATCGTCTCCTTGCCCGTCGCCGGGTCGCGGTGCTTCTGGAGGCACTGCGCGCAGACCTCCTTCATCATGCACTGCATGGGCGAGTTGATGCTCGCGATGCCGACGTGCTTCGGGTCGAGGTAGGGCGCGAGCGCGCCGTGGCGGGCCTCGCGCACGGCGTTCATCATGCGGTCGGAGCCGATGGCGATGATGCGCTTCACCTCGGACAGGCGCGCGACCTCGCCGCCGAGCTCCTTCTGACCGTAGGCGATCATCGCCTTGACGATGTTGCCGCGGAAGTGGCGGTCCTGCGGGCGCCGCGGCGCGATCTCGACGCCGACGTCGGTGCACCAGATGACCTGATCGGTCGCGACCTCGATGTCGTCCTGCTTGAAGAGATCCGCGCCGTCCTTGTAGCCGGCGAAGTAGATGACGCGCGCGCCGCCTGCCCGGAGCGCCTTCGCGATCGAGAAGAGCACCGCGTTGCCGAGGCCGCCGCCGGCGAGGAGCACGGTCTCGCCCGTCGGGATCTCGGTCGGCGTGCCGGTCGGCCCCATGACGACGACCTGCTCGCCCTTCTGGAGCGTGGCGAGGAGGCGCGTCGACGCGCCCATCTCGAGCGCGATGAGCGACAGCAGCCCGCGCTCCTTGTCGACCCAGGCGCCGGTCAGCGCGATGCCCTCCATGGCGAAGCGCGTGCCGTCGACCACGCGCGAGCTCGACTCGAAGTTCTGCAGCCGATAAAACTGCCCGGGCTCGAACTTCCGCGTCGCAGCGGGCGCGCGGACGACGACCTCGACGATCGTCGGCGTGAGGCGCACGACCTCGTGCACCACGGCGCGGAGGTCGTCGTCGAGCTTCGCGAAGAAGCCGCGGCGCCGCTCGTCCCGCGCGGCTTGCGGCTCGTCGCCGAGCTTCGCGAGGTCGTTCGCGAAGAGCGCGACCACGCTCGGGTACGCGTCCTTCGCGCTGGCCATCGCCTTGACGACGCTGCCCGCGTAGAACGGGTGGTTGTCGCCGTAGAAGCTGACGGCGTGCTTGCCGTCGTTGTAGCTCGTGAAGAAGCCGACGCGCGCTTCGGACGGCTCGACGACGAGCTTGCCGCTCGCATCGACGACGGCGGTGTGCGCCTGGAAAAACTGCTTCTTCTTGTCGAACGCGAAGCTCCCCGGCTTCTCGCGCTCGTACGTGACGTTGGGGCTCGTGCCGGCGGCGATGCACACGCACCGCGCCGGGAGCTCGACGACCTCGCCGGAGGCGGTCCACTTGCCGTCGGCGAAGAGCTGACGCTCGAAGCGGATGGCCTTCACGTGCTCGCGGTCGTCGAGCACGGCCTCCGTCGGCGCGAGGTTCTCGACGTAGCGCACGCCCTCCTCGAGGCTCTTGATGACCTCCTCGTGGTTCAGCCGATACGCGGGCGAGTCGACGACGCGCTTCCTGTAGACGAGCGACACGCCGCCCCACGAGTCGAGGAGCTTCTGGAAGTTCGGCGCGCGCCCCTCGGCCGCGGCGGCGACGCGCTCGTGGCGGATGAGCGCCGCGTGGGCGCGCTGCTCGGCGAGGAACTCGCGCTCCTCGGCGTCGAAGCGCGCGAGCACCGCGTCCTCGCCGCGCTCGGCGGCGAGCACGTCGATGCGCTCGGCCGTCTTCTCGGCCTGAACGATGTAGTACGCGAGGAGCTCGGTCGCCGTGTCGATCGCCGTCAGGCCGCCGCCGATGACGACCGCGGGCAGGCGGATCTGGAGGTTCGCGAGCGCCGAGCGCTTGTAGGCGCCGGTGAGCTGCAGGGCCATCAAGAAGTCGCTCGCCTTGCGCACGCCGCGCGTGACGTTGTTCTTGAGCGGGATGATGGTCGGGCGGCCCGCGCCCGCGGCGATCGCGACGTGGTCGAAGCCCATGCGCCACGCGTCGTCGAGGTCGACCGTGCCGCCGAAACGCACGCCGCCGTACATCTTCATCAAGCGCTGACGCGCGAGCGTGACGTAGAGGACCGTGAGGAAGTTCTTGTCCCAGCGAACGGTGATGCCGTACTCGCTGACGCCGCCGAACCCGAGCAGGATGCGCTCGTCGAGCTCGAGGTACATCTCGGAGAAGTCGCGGATCGGCCGCGGCGTGTGCGCGTCGTCGCCGGTGAGCTCGACGGGCAGCGGCTCGATCTTCAGGCCGTCGACGCCGGCGACCGCGAAGCCCTCGCACGTCAAATGGTGCGCGAGCGTGTAGCCCGCGGGCCCGAGGCCGACGACGAGCACGTTCTTGCCGTTGTACGGGAGCGCGTGCGGGCGCTTCACCTGCAGCGGGTTCCACCGCGTGAGCAGGCCGTAGATCTCGAAGCCCCACGGGAGCGCGAGCACGTCGGTCAGCACCGCGGTCTCGATCTGCGGGATGTTCACCGGGTCCTGCTTCTGGAAGACGCACGCCTTCATGCAGTCGTTGCAGATGCGGTGTCCCGTGCCGGGCAAGAGCGGGTTGTCGACGCAGACGAGCGCGAGCGCGGCGAGCGCGTCGCCCTGCTGCCGCATCGCGTGCATCTCGCTGATCTTCTCGTCGAGCGGGCAGCCGTTGAGATCGACGCCGAGCGGGTTCGGCTTGATCGCGTTCGTCTTGTTGTCGCGCAGGCCCTTCGCGCAGCTGTCCTTGTCGCGGTCGTGGCAGAAGAGGCAGTAGTCGACCTCGGCCTCGACCTCGCGCACGCCCCAGCGGCGGTCGGTCAAGACGAAGCCGTCGCGCGCGCGGCGCTCGTGATCGGGGCCGACGAACGCCTCGGGGAGCGAGGCCTCGGGGCGGCGGAGCTGCACGAGGTCGTGGTGGTCGATCGCGTTCGGCGCCTTGAGGCTCGGCCACGTGCGCGCGCGATCGTGGTGGTCCTTGCGGCGGGCCGTGAGCCACGCCTCGATCGCGTCCATCGCCTTCGCGACCGTCGCCGCGAGCTCGGCGTCGTCGGCCGCGGGCGCGGCGTCGAGATCACGACCCGTGTCAGCGGAGTCGTGGTGATCGATCGCGGCGCGCACGGACGAGGCGCGGGCGCGGAGCTCGTCGGTCCATTTCACGCCGCCGGCCTTCGCCGCCTTGCGCGCGGTGTCGTCGACCTCGAAGAGCCACACGGTCGCCGCGGCGACGCTCGACTCCTCGGCGTCGCTGCCGGTGCCGAGCAGGCTCGCGTCGGCGCCGGCGGCGACCAGCGCGCGCTTCGCCACGTCCGCCGCGTCGCCCGTCGTCCACGCCTTGCCGGCCGTCGCCTTGAAGAGGCGCTTCTTGGCGAACTCCTTCTTGAACGTCCACAAGACCGCCCGCTCGCGCGCGCCGTCGAGGAGCACCTGCGCCTCGCGCTCGACGCCGAAGAGCTTCGCGACGAAGCGCGAGAGGTGCGGCGCCGCGGCGAGCAGCGCGGTCGACACGTCCTCGGCCTTCATCCCGTCGCCGCGCTTGTCGCGGTACGCGGCGAACGTCGCGTGCGCGGCGGGATCGGCGGCGAGGAACGCGGCGTCGAAGATCCGCGTGAGCTCGGCGAGCCGGTCGGGCGCGAACAGGTCCGCGAAGCCGAAGCCGTCGAGCCCGAGCACGAGATCGGCCGGGTCGCGCGTCGCCGCGACCCACGCGCCGAAATCGGTCTGCAGCCCGTGCCGCGCCGGCTTCTCCGCGCCCGCCGCGTGATCGTGTGCGTCGTTGCGATGGGTGGTCGCGCTCGGTTCCATAAACAGCGGAGGTCCCTTCCGCCGTTTCGCGTGCGCGTCCTCGGTTCGTCGAGCGCGCGGAAACCCGCGGGACGCTCGTGTTATCCGCTCGCCGCACGAACTTCAAGGCGCCCGTCGATTTCGGCGCGCGGCGTCACCTGCAAGAGACGAGTTTCGCGGAGAGCCTTGACCCAAAG
>DASYCF010000625.1:0-3389 GCA_036500365.1 Byssovorax sp. | reverse complement strand
TACCTGAACCTGTTCTGCTTCTCGATGCTCGTCCTCATCATGGCGAGCAACCTGGCGCTCCTGTTCGTCGGCTGGGAGGGCGTCGGCCTCTGCAGCTACCTGCTCATCGGCTTCTGGTTCGAAGACGAAAAGAACGCGAGCGCCGGCAAGAAGGCGTTCGTCGTCAACCGCATCGGCGACTTCGGGCTCATCTGCGCGATGAGCATGATCGTCTACTACTGCGGCTCTCTCCGCTGGGAGGGCATCGCCGACCACGCGAGCAACATGCTCACGCTGGTGAAGGTGTGGCCGCTCGGGAACCTCTCGCACGACACGCTGCCCGGGTTCATCGCGAACCTCATCCTGCCGGACAAGCCGGTGATGGTGTACGCGTCGACGCTCTGCGCGCTCGCGCTCTTCCTCGGGTGCGCGGGAAAGAGCGCGCAGCTCCCGCTCTACGTGTGGCTGCCCGACGCGATGGCTGGCCCGACGCCGGTGTCCGCGCTCATCCACGCGGCGACGATGGTGACCGCGGGCGTGTACCTCGTCGCGCGCCTCTCGTGCGTGTTCGTCCTCTCGCCCGCTGCGCTCGCGGTCGTCGCGTGCACGGGCGCCGCGACGGCGCTGTTCGCCGCGTCGATCGGCCTCTTGCAGAACGATCTGAAGAAGGTGCTCGCCTACTCCACGGTGAGCCAGCTCGGCTTCATGTTCATCGGCGTCGGCGTCGGCGCCTTCGCGGCCGGCTTCTTCCACGTGCTCACGCACGCGTTCTTCAAGGCGTGCCTCTTCCTCGGCGCCGGCAGCGTCATCCACGCGATGCACGCGCGCATCCACGACACGAACGCGTCGCAGGACATGCGCAACATGGGCGGGCTCAAGAAGTACCTGCCCATCACGCGCTACACGTTCCTCGCGTCGTGCTTCGCGATCGCCGGCTGCCCGGGCACGGCCGGCTTCTGGTCGAAGGACGAGCTGCTCTGGCGCGCGTTCGAGGACAAGCTCCGCGTCGTCGAGCAGAGCGCCGCGAACCCGATGTGGGCTTGGCCGCCGTGGCTCGGTCCGGTCATCTACTGGGCCGGCATCCTCGCGGCGACGATGACGTCGTTCTACATGTTCCGCGCCTATTTCATGACGTTCCACGGCTCGTTCAAGGGTTGGACGATCGTGAAGGGCTGGCGCCCGGCGGCCGAGGTGTCGGGCCACGACGATCACGGCGCAGGTCACGATCACGACGAGCACCACGACGACGACGGCCCGCTCGACGGGCCTCCGCCGCAAGAGTCGCCGTGGCCGATGACGCTCCCGCTCGTCGTGCTCGCGACGCTCGCGATCTTCGGGGGCTTCCTCTACGCAGAGCCGATCCACGTCGAGCCGCTCGGCCACCTGCTCGAGCCGGTGTTCGCGCAGGCGAACAAACTCGTCGGCAAGCGCGAGGGCACCGAGGGCATGGCCCTCTTCATGATGCTGCCCGGCGTCGCCGCGTTCCTCGCGGGCACGGGCGCGGCCGTGCTCGTCTACTGGAACCGGATGGGCGCGCCCGAGGCGTCGTTCCGCGCGGCGTTCCCGCGGCTCTACCAGCTCGTCTACGACAAGTGGCGGATCGACGAGCTCTACGACGCGACCGTCGTTGGCATGGTCGACGCGCTCGCCGACATCTTCAACGTCGCCGACAAGTGGATCATCGACGGCATCCTCGCGAAGCTCAGCGCGGCGGTGGTCGGCGCGCTCGGCACCGTGCTGCGCGCGCTGCAGACCGGGCGCGTGCAGGCCTACTCGGCGTCGATCGTCGTCGGCGTCGCGGGCCTCGGCTGGTTCATGACGCGCCCGCACGCCGACGCGCTCGTCGACGCCGGCAAGGTCGACGAAACGGGCGAGGTGCAGCTCTCCGCCGCGCCGGGCTTCGGCTACTCGTACCGCTGGGAGGCGCCGGATTTGCCCCAGCAGAAGGCCGATTTCGGCGTGCAGCGCGACGTGACCATCAAGCTCGCGCCCGGCGAGCACAAGGACGTCATCCTCCACGTGAAGAGCGCCATCGGCAGCGAGGCGGTCGAGACGATCCCGCTCTACCGAGCCGCGGGGCACGACGCGAGCGTCGCGCCGCCCAAGCTCCCCGTGATGCCGCGCAAGAAGGTCGGTGCACCGTGAGCCTCGGCACGTACTGGGCTGCGTTCGCCGCGGGCGCGGTCGCGTCGCTCATCCCGAACAAGGCGCGCTCGACCGGCCAGCGCGTCGGCCTGGCGACGGTCGCGTTCGCCGCCGTCGCGCTCGTCACGGCCCTCTGGCCGACCGACGCGATGCCCGCCGTCGGCTCGTCGGCGAGCGAGTGGCCGCACCTCCTCAACCTGCTCGTGTTCGCGCCGATCGTCGGCGGCGTCGCCGTGATGTTCCTGCCGCGGCAGAACCTCGCGCTGGTCCGCGGGTTCACGCTCGCGATCATGGCGCTCACGTTCGTCGCGTCGCTGTGGACGCTCGGCGTGCCGATGACCGAGGGCTGGCACTTCCAGTACACGAAGGAGTGGCTGCCCTCGATCGGCGTCCGCTACCACGTCGCGCTCGACGGGATCAGCCTCTGGCTCGTGCTGCTCACGACCTTCATCACGCCGATCGCGACGTACGCCGCGTTCAGCTCGATCAAGGTGCGCGTGAAGGAGCTCTGCGTCGCGCTGCTCGTGCTCGAGGGCGCGATGCTCGGCGTGTTCGTCGCCCTCGACCTCTTCCTCTTCTACGTCTTCTGGGAGCTCGTGCTCGTCCCGATGTACGTGATGATCGGCGTGTGGGGCGGCGCCGACCGCGTGAAGGCCGCGGTGAAGTTCTTCATCTACACGATGGCGGGCTCGATGCTCATGCTCGCCGCCATCCTGTACCTCGTCTGGGTGAACCAGAAGCTCACCGGGCAGTGGACGTTCGACTACCTCGCGCTCTCGCGCGTGATGCTGCCGCACACCGCGCAGCTCGTCTGCTTCCTCGCGTTCTCGATCGCCTTCTTCATCAAGGTGCCGATGTGGCCGCTGCACACGTGGCTGCCGGACGCCCACGTGCAGGCGCCGACGGCGGGCTCCGTGATCCTCGCCGCCGTCATGCTGAAGCTCGGCACGTACGCGTACCTGCGCTTCTCGATGGGCCTCTTCCCGGGCGTCGCGCATTTTCGCGCGGCGAACCTCGCGGGGATCGCCATCCTCGGCGGCATCCTCTACGGGGCGCTGGTCGCGTGGAAGCAGCAAGACGTCAAGAAGCTCGTCGCGTACTCGTCGGTCGCGCACCTCGGCTACGTGATGCTCGGCCTCTTCGGCGCGACCACGAGCGGCGTGGAGGGCGCCGTCCTCCAGATGGTGAACCACGGCGTGTCGACGGGCGCGCTCTTCATGCTCGTCGGCGTCATCTACGACCGCCGCCACACCCGCAACGTCGAC
>DASYCF010000624.1:0-2511 GCA_036500365.1 Byssovorax sp. | reverse complement strand
CCCTCCACGACGCGCTCGCCAGGCTTCCCCGCGACGAGCTTGCGAACGAGCGCCTCGTCGCCGGCCACGAGAGCGCGCCCGAAGCGGAGCGCGAAGACCTTGCGGCGGGCGTACTGCACGAGCGCGCCGACGCCGCCACCGACGAGGAGCCCCCCGAACATGAGCTGCGGGGGGACGTCCGCGAGCATGCAGACGACCACCACCATGGGCAGCGCGACGCAGGCGATCGCGAGGAGCGTGGGAAACGGCGCAGCAGCGGTCGCCTCCGGGAGCTCGCGAGGGTCACGCACGGCGCACGCATCCTCGCATCGAAGGCGCCGAGCGCGCCCGTCCAATGACGTGCCGGTCGCAGGAGCGGAACACGTAGTGGCGCAGGCTACGGAGATGCCTGGGCGGGGTAGCGCTCACGCATCGCGGCGACGAGCTCGTCCAGCGTGGCGAACGTGATCTGGATCATGATCTGGCCCGCGTCGGGCTGCAGGATGGCAAACCATCCGTTCTCGGCGGGCCGAACGCTCACCGATCGGTGGAACACACCGACCACAGGGCCGTCGGCTCCCAAGCGCCCTTCCTCGCGGTAGCCGATCAACACGCGATCCTTCCCCTTGGAGATCGCGACGCCGGTCCCCTGCAATGCGTTCACAAGGACGTCCACGATCGCGTTCATCCAATCGTCGTCCGCGGGGTCCACGGCGATCACGTAACACGCGGTCGCGGGCTCGCCGATCCCCAATCCGGCCGAGCGAGCGCCACCAGGAAACGCCGCACAGCGCGAGCGCGCGGGATCGCGTGCGTTCAGATGTCTTCCGGCCGGAGCCCGGTGCTCTTCGCGATGCGCGAGAGCATCACGGGACCAATCTCGTCCCCGTCGTGGAACGCGAACACGACATCGGCAAAGCCGACCCTGGATAGCGTGCGGTGTGAGCCGGTCTGGCGCTTCACGTGCCAGCCGATTCGCAGCAGTGCCGTGAGCACGCGACGCGCCGATGTCGCGGACCAGACGCCCACGTCTATGCGGCCGATGAGAACAGGCCGCGTACGGCCTCGGGGACGGGCTCGCCGTGCTCGAGGCGGTCGGCGATCACGCGGAGGGCGAGCGCCTGGACGGCCGCCGTCGCCTCCTCGCTGGAGTCGCCGTACGCGAGCACGCCGGGCAGCGCGGGGACCTCGGCGATCCAGCGACCGTCGTCCTCGCGGACGACCTCGATCACGAGCGCGCTCATCGCGAGACCGTACCACCGCGAACGACGCCGCGCCGATCGCCGCCCGGCTCCCCCCTCTCCCGATAGGGAGAGGGGGGCTGGGGGGTGAGGTCTGCGTCACCTGGGGGGGCTGGGGGGGCTGGGGGTGAGGTCTGCGTTACCCAGCTTTGTTGAATACGGCGATCAACAAGCGCTCGCTCCTCGGCCGCCGTCGCTCGGCGCGGTGACCGCCCGCTTCGTCGTCGTGCGGCGGCGCGCGGCGGCGACGGCGGGCGGCTCGCTCCTCGAGGGCGCGCGCGTCGGCTTGACGAGCGCGCGCTCGGTTTGCGACGTTGGGGTCATGGCATCGAAGAAGAAGGTCTCGAAGACGATCACCAAGAAGACCCCGCCGGCGCGCGCCGCGAAGCGCGCGGCACCACGGCGGAGGCCGGTCGACGACGTCGCGCCGCCGCCGACGAAGCTGCCGACCGACGGGCGCGCCGCATACGACGCGCTCTTGCCCGAGGCCGACGCGTTCGGCGCCGCGGCGGACGTCGGGCAGCTGCGGGTCGATCTCGCGCTCGCGCCGAGCAACGTGAGCACGGCAGCGAGGTACCTCGCGAAGCGCTGGCTCGACATCGGCGCGCACCTGCCGCTCGTCGACCTCGCGGCGCTCGCGTCGCTGCCGGCGCTCGTCGTCGCGACGAACCACGCGGCGACGCTCGCCGAGGTCGTCGCGCCGAACGAGCGCATCGTGAGCGGCAAGCTCGCCGAGGCGCGCGCGCTGCGGCGCAAGCTCCTCCCCGTGCTGCGCGGCCTCGCGGCGAGCGGCCTCGTGCCGAGCACGGAGGTCGACGCGATCGAGCGCGGGCGCGGGCCGCGCGACACGGCCGACGATTGCGTCTCCATCCCGGAGTGCTTTCGGCGCCACGCGAAGGCGATCGCCGGCAAGCACGCGGCGACCGACGCGGACCTCGCCGCGTGCGCCGAGCTCGGCGCGTTCCTCAAGGGCGCGCTGAAGGGCGAGCGCACGAGGGACGCGCCCGCGCCGACGCAGACGCGCGAGGTCACCGTGCGAAACCGGCTCGCCGCGCTGCTCCAGGCGCGCCACGATGTCGCGCGGCGCGTCGCGTACTACTTCGAGGGCGACGCGTTCGACGACGCGCTCCCTCCGCTCAACGCCCACAAGGGCAACCCCGCCGCCCCGCCCGCGCCGCCAGCACCGCCAGCACCGCCTGGTCCGCCAGCGCCGCCTGCCCCGACGCCGCCCGATCCGACGCAGAGCTGACGACTGGGGCGCAGACCTCACCCCCCGGCCCCCCTCTCCCTG
>DASYCF010000623.1:0-7544 GCA_036500365.1 Byssovorax sp. | reverse complement strand
GTCGGCGAGGGCGTCGGACGTCGCGTCCGCGCGCGCCAGCCTCGGCGCTGCGACCGCCGCGACCAAGGCGCCGATCGCGCCGAACGCAGCCCTGCGATCGTTCACGGCTCCCCCTTGTGCGGCGACCCCGCGGCGACCCACCGCGCGTAGCTGCCGTCACCGTCGATGACGTCGGCCGGGATCGCGTCGACGGCGGCCTCGGTCGCGGCCTCGCCCGGCTTGGGCTCGTACGCGGCGTCGAAGAGCTTCGCGAGGTCGAACTTCACGAAGCGCCCCACGAGGTGCGGCCCCTCGCTCACCCACACGGCGCGCGCGGTCACGTCGAAGATCACGCCGTGCGTCGCGATCAGCGCGTCGATCGCGCGGCGGTTCCCGAGCTTGAGCTCTGCGCCGGTGACGCCCTTCTTGTCGCGCAGGATCCGCGCGGCGTCGGCCGGCGTCGCGCCGTTCGGCAGCGCGGCGAGGAGCTCGTCGAGGCGCTGCCGCCGCGGCATCGTCGACGTGACCGTCTCGACGCGCTTGTTCGCGGGGTCGTTCGCGAGCGGGCCCTCGAGGTGGTTCGTGAGGCCGACGCGGAGCGCTGCGGGGTCGCGTCGCACGAACGCGGGCTCGCCGGGCACGCGCTCGACGACGGCGACGTCGCCCTTCGCGTCGACGAGGAAGACCATGTGCGACACCATCGGATCCTTGCGCTGCAAGATCGTGATCGCCTCGGCGGTCGATCGCGCGGTCGCGAGCACCTCGCGCATCGTGTGCACGACGGGCTCGCCCTCGCTCTTCGGCTCGCGCGCGCGCGCGCCGTGCACGACGAGCGCGACGCCCTCCGCGTTCATCCCGCTCACGGCGCCGACGAGTCCCGGCCACGCGACCGACGCGTAAGGGATGCGGCCCGCCTCACGCACGACGAACACGGCCTTCTTCTCGTCGAAGATCGGCCCCGCCTCGAAGTCGAAGTTCCGCGCGAGGAGCACGTGCCCGCCCGCGCTCGCGTCGCCCTTCAGCGCGAAGCTCGTGCAGCCGAGGAGCGGCGAGTGTTCGAACGAGAGCGCGATGTCGTAGAGCGACTGCAGGAACACGAAGCGGTGGTACGTCGGCAAGAAGCCGTCGTACGCGTCGGGCTGGAACGCCGCGGCCTGCGACGCGATCTCGCGGCGGCGCGCGTCCGACATGCCGAGGTCGACGTGCCGAAACTCGACGCGCGACACGTCCATGATGAGCCAGCGCAGCGGCGCGAACGGGACGTACTTGCGAAAGTCGCCGAGGAGCGCGCCCTCGTTCGCGGTCATCTGCGCATGCAGGAGGCGGCCCATCTGGTGGCCGACGTCCTCGGGCGAGCCGGCGAGCCGCACCTCGAGGATCTTGCCGCGGTGCCGCGCGTACGCCGCGCCGAGCGTCGACAGATCGGGGTCCGCCGCGTCTACGACGGGCTCGCCCGCGGGCAGCGCGACGCGGGGCGGCTCGATGCCCGTGGTCGCGGCGATGCAGACGTGCGCGAGCGTCGGCGCGCCGACGAGCACGGCGAGCGCGGCGAGCTTCTTCGGGTGGCGTCGGAAGAGCGCGCGCGCGGGCCGTTCGCACCTGATCGGTCGTTTCACGGCGGCCTTCACGCTTCGTCGCCCGTCAGGGTGCGCTCGGCGGCGGCCGCGTGGCGACGCCGTCGACGGGCGTCGACGCGCGCTCACGGCGCGCGATCGGCTGGGGACCGGAGCCGGCGAGGGGGGCGCGGGCGTCGGAGCGCCGCGTGACCAGCGTGCGCACGACGCGCGCCACGATGCGCGCCGGATCTCGCACGCTGTCGAAGTGCGAGACGCGCTCCCCCGCGGGCGGATACACGACGCGCACCGGCTCCTCGACGATGCGCACCCCCGCGGCGACGGCGCGCAGGATGATCTCGGCCTCGAACGCGTAGCCGTCGTCCTCGCCGCCGAGCGCGAGGGTGCCCGCGATCGGGTAGCGCCGCAGGCCGCACTGCGTGTCGGCGAGCGCTCGCCTCGAGAACAGCGACAGGAAGAAGTTCGAGATGCCGTTCGAGATTTGGTTCGCGCGCGGCGCGCCCGCCGCGACGAGATCGCGCACGCCGAGCACGAGCGCCGACGGATCCGCGTCGACGGCCAAGAGGCGCGCGCCCTCGACCGGCGGGTGCTGACCGTCGGCATCGATCGACACGGCGACGTCGAAGCCGCGCGCGAGCGCCTCGCGGAGGCCCGTGCGCAGCGCCGCGCCCTTGCCGCGGTTGCGCTCGTGGACCAGCACGTGCGCGCCCGCGCGCCGCGCCTCGGCCGCGGTCGCGTCACGCGAGCCGTCGTCGACGACGAGCACCGCGCCAGAGTCAGCGAACAAGGGCACGGCCGCGGTGACGACGCGCGCTACGGTCGCCTCGGCGTCGAAGGCTGGGATGAGGGCGCACGCGCGCATGTCCGGTGCGGCGTACCACGCGGGGGCGTGAAAAGCTCCCGGCGCGAGGTCACGCGGCTGTGCTCGGCGTCGCCGGCTACACGGTCGACGCGCGATCGATTACACGAGGGCGATGACCGACAGGCCGCCGTCGCACGAGCCGCTCGCCGGTGACGAGGAGCTGGCGCTGCGCTTCCGCGCGAAGGCCGTCCTCCGCAAGCGCGCGCGCGGCCTCCGCGCGACGATGCCGGCCAGCGCCATCGCGAGCCGCTCGGCGAAGATCGTCGCGCGGCTGGGCGCGCTCGACCCCGTTCGTGCCGCGCGCGCCGTCGCGCTGTTCCACCCCATCGTCGAGCGAAACGAGGTGGACCTGCGCGCGCTCGACGCGGAGCTCCGCGCGCGCGGCGTCCGCGTCGCATACCCGTCGATCGACGCGCCCCCGCTGCCGCGGGCCGCGATCGACGCGCCCCCGCTGCCGCGGGCCGCGATCGGGGCGGCTCCGCTGCCGCGGGCCGCGATCGAGGACTTCGACGCCGAGCGAGAGGGTCCGCCGCGCATGACGTTCCGCTTCGTCGACGCCGCCCTGGCGACGATGGAAGAGCGCGGGATGGGCTTCCTCGACCCGGGCCCGGACGCGCCCGAGGCCCACGCGCTCGACGTCATCGTCGTGCCGGGCCTCCAGTTCGACGCGCGCGGCTTCCGGCTCGGCTACGGCAAGGGGTTCTACGACCGGGCGCTCGCGGCGCGGCCCGCCGGCGCGCTGGCCATCGGCGTCGCGTTCGAGTTTCAGCTCGCGCCGGACCTCCCGTCGACGCCGAACGACGTCGCCGTCGACCTCGTCGTGACGGACGAGCGCACGTTCACCGTCGCGAGCCGGTGAACCGGACGGTTGCTACTTGTGTCCGCCCATCTGGCGGCACTCGTTGATGGATCCCTTCGTCGCGTGGCGCACGCACTCGCAGTACGCCTCGACGCCGTCCTTCCAGCGACCGGAGTCCTGCAGCGCGGTGCCCAGGTAGAGGTAGCTGATCGCGTCGTCAGGGTCGGCCGCGATGGCCTCCTTCGCCTTCTCGGCGGCGTCCTTCGACTTGCCGCGGTTCAGGAGCGCGAGCGTCTCCTTCTGCAAGGCCTTCGCGTCGGCGCCGCTCGGCGCCGCGCCCTTGTCGTCGGCCTTCGCCTCTTCGGCCTTCTTGTCGTCGGCCTTGTCGTCCGCCTTCTTGTCGTCCGCCTTCGCCGCGTCGTCGGTCTTCTTGTCGTCGACCTTGGGGGCGTCGTCGGCCTTCTTGTCGTCGGCCTTTGCTGCGTCGGCCTTCGCTTCGTCAGGCTTCGCGTCCGTGGCGGCGGGCGCCGCGGTCTCGGTCGGGGCGGGCGCGGGAGCGGCGACCTCCGCGGGCTTCGGCGCCGGGGCGGCGACGGGCGCGGGCTCGGCGCGGGGCGGCGCGACGGCGGCGGCGACCGCCACGCGCGCGGCGCTCGCGTTGTGGCGCGGGGCCGCGATCGACTTGCCGATGACCGCGAGCGAGATCACCCCAGCGAACGCGACGACGGACGCGACGACGCGGCGGAAGCGTGCGCGCCGCGCGACGGTCGCGGGCGACAGCACGACACGCCCGGGCAGCTCCTCGGGGAGGTCGTCGGCCTCGACGAGCGGGGCGATCGACTCCTCCTCGTCGCGGAAGAACTCCGCCGACACGGACGACGCGTCGAGATCTTCTTCGGCCTTGCGCGGGCGCACGGAGGCGGGCGCGGGCTCGATCTTCGCGACCTCCGCCTCGACCTTCGCCGGTGACGCCTTGTCCTTCGCGACGACGGCTTCCGCCCTTTCGGGCGCGGGCTGGGGCTTCTCGACCGCCGGCTCGGTCTTCGCGACCACGGCCTCGACCACGGCGAGCGCAGGCGGCGCCTCCTCGGCCGCGGCGGCGGGTTCGTCGGCGGGCCTCTGGGGCGCCGCGTCGAGCGCCTTCTCGGACATACGAGGCGCCTCGGCCGGGGCGGGCATCGCCACCACGACGGCCGGCGCCATGATCGCCGCGTCGTGCCTTGCGGCATCGGTATCGACGGCGGCGGCCGCCGCAGCGACCGCCGTCTCGAGCGACGGCGCGGCCTCGCGCTTGAACGAAGCGTTCGCCGGCGGCAACGGATCGGGCGTGGTCGCGGGCTTTTCGGCCGACGCTCCGACCGCCTCACTCGAGGCGACCGCAGACGACAGGGCGGCGTCCGACGACGGCGGCGCCTCGGAGACGGGCGATTCCTCGCCGAGGCGCAGCAGCGCCTGCTCCGGCGAGTTCGGCTCCGGCGGGGGAGCCGAGACCCGCCCCGAGAAGTTCTTGGGCCGCAGCGCGCGTCCCTTGTTTGCCGCCCGAAGAGACGAACGAACTCGCTTGGACATCCGACCCAACCTCCGTGCCCGTTACCGCGCTCACGCCGCCCGCTGACGACGCCGCACGGCATTCACGATCCGCGCCGCACCCCCTGCGGCGCTACGTGGCTCGTCCGGCGCTCCCGCGTCGCGGGATGCTGTGCCGGAGCGTGCCGTACCCTTCCACGTGCGCCCGCCAGATCACGGCGAGCGCGCAGCGAAGCCGTCACGAGCAGTGTCCCGGCTCGAGCGCTCCACGGCCAGCCGAAAAATACCCTCGTCGCCGATTTGTCACCACAACGTAGGAAAATCGCCTACTTCGGCAGCGTCACCGCGCGCCCTGCGACCGACCCTTCGGGGAGAAGCACCAGCGTGTCCACGCGCTTCTTCTCGTCCGATTTCAGCAACGCTCCCGCGAGGTTGAACGTGTCTTCCCACGCGACGGTGTCGTCGCTGCCGACGAACGCCATCGTCGACTCGCACTGGGAGAGCTCCTTCTTCATCGCCTCCTCGGTGTGCGTGAGGTCCGGTCCGGCGAAGCCCTTGCGGTGCCGCTTGCCGAGGCCGCCCTTGAACGGCCACACGGCCGTCGAGAGATCCTTGAGGACCATCGCGGACACGCTGCACCCTGGCGGGTTCGACACGCGGGTGCCCGGCGTGAACGTGACCTCGCCCGGGAGGTCGCCGCGGCCGGCCGTCTTCACGAGGATCTTGGGTGCGCCGGCCTTGCCCAGCTCGTCGACCACGGCGAGCACCGACTCGCCCTTCGCCTTCTTGTCGACCGTGAGGTGCACGGGCTGGGCGTTGATCGGGAGATCCTTGACGATCCGGGTGAGCTTCTCCTTGCCGCCGGCCGCCGCCAGGTCGACGCGCGACCCGCCGAGGTAGGGACCCTGCGCGTCGACCATCAGCTCGGGCATGGTCGTCGGCTTCGCCGGCGGCGCGTCGGCCGCTCCGCTCGCGGACGCGGCCGGGCCAGCGCCGGCGGGCGGCGTGGTCTGCGCGGCGGACGAACCGCCCTTGGCCGCCGGCTTGGCCGCTTCGTCGTCGCAACCGAGGGCGGCGAGGGCGACGAGGGACAGGATGGGTGCGAGGCGCCTGGAAACGAACATGGCCGCGCGAGTCTACCCCGCGCGGCCGATGGTCGCGTCATTTCGACGACGAGGCTACCGGCGCAGCGACTCGCAGCTCGCCGAGGTCGCCGAGAACGTATCGTCGCCCGAGCAGTGGCCGTTCATCGTATCGCCCTCGGGGAAGAGGCAGAACCCGCCGGCGCACTCGGACGCGAGTGAGCAGCTCAGGCCGTCGCGGATGAGGGTCGCGCAGTGGCCGCTGGCGCCGCACTTGCCGCTCCCGCACTCCGTGTCGTCGTGGCAGGGCGCGCTCGTGCCCTGCACCGCGATGCACGCGAGCTCGGTGCCGCAGTAGTAGTTGGGGTCGCACTGCGCCGAAATCAGCGCGCACGAGTCGCCGGGCGTCGCCTCGACCGGGAACTGGCAGGTGCCCTTGCCCGCGTGGATCACGCACGCGGCGCCCGAGCCGTAGTCGCAGTCGTTGTTCGCGGTGCAGGTCGTGTTCTCGGGGAGGGCCTTGTAGAAGACCGAGTCGAGCGCGTCGGCCAGGTCGGCGAGCTCGTTGTCGTCCGCCTCGGGCCCGTCGACCTCGCCGTCCGAATAGACCTGCGCGATCGTGGCCAGCGAGTTCGCCGCGTTCTCCTCGTGATACGGGAGGCCGCTCGGGTTGCAGCGATCGAGCGTCTCGGTCGCGGCGATGCAGGAGTTGGTGTCGGCGTCGAGCGAGGCGCCGACCGCGCCGTAGCAGTTCGACACGATGGGCGCCGAGCATTTCGCGATGGCGTATTGCTCGCAAAACCCCTCGACCGAGGCGAGCGGATCGGGGCCCGACGCGTCCGTCGTCGAGCAGCCCACGATCGCTCCGGCGGCTCCCGCCGCGAGCAGGAACAAGGCGCCAGTCGTCCGCAGCGTAGTCTTCAGCAAGCTCACCATCGCGTTACCCTCTCCTTGAACATTCGAGCAGCGGAGGCTAGGCCAACTGTCCGCGCAGCACACCCGTAGATCGAGAGATTCTACGAGCACGTCCCGAGGGAGCTTCCCCGTCGGGCCGAGGCGTGATGCGTGGCGCGGCGCTGGCCTCGACGAGGCTCGCCGTGCGAAAAAGCTCGCGTGACCTCCCCGCTCGTCGTCAGGGTGCTTTCGCTCGCCGCGGAACGCATCGTTGTTCATGACGAGGTCGGCTCGAGAAGCTTCAATTGGCTGTTCGAATCTGCGGCGCAAGGGGCGAGCACGCTCGGGGCGCTGCGCGGCGCGCGCGTCGCGCTGCTCGCGTCCCCCGGCGCGGACTGGCTCGCCTCGTGGTTTTCCGTGATCTTCGCGGGCGGAGCCGTCGTCCCGCTCTCGCCGCTGTACCCCCCTGCGGAGCTCGCCTGGTTCGCGGACGACGCCGGCGCGGAGATCGCGATCATCTCGGAGGACCGGGCCGAGCGCGGCGCGTTGCTCGCTCGAAATCGACGCGTTTTGTCGCCGCGCGCCCTGCTCGACAGGACCGCGTCGGTTGTGTGCTCTCCCGGAGGAGCGCCCGACGACGTCGCGATGCTCCTCTACACGAGCGGGACGACGGGCAAGCCGAAAGGTGCGCGGATCACGCACGCGAACGTCGCGCACCAGGCGGCGCTGCTGCGCGAGGCGTGGCGGCTCGAGCCCGACGATCGCTTGCTGCACGCGCTGCCCCTTCATCACCTGCACGGATTGGGCATTTCGCTGCTCAACGTCGT
>DASYCF010000622.1:0-5836 GCA_036500365.1 Byssovorax sp. | reverse complement strand
CCGGCCGACGCGAGCTCGCCCTTCACGAGGCGCACGCGGTAGCCCCGGAGGTTCCGCTCGGCCTTCGCGAGCATCTCGCCCGACACGTCGACGCCGGTGAGGTCGCACTCGGGGAAGAGCCGGAGCACGTGCCCGCCGCCGCAGCCGACCTCGAGCAGGCGCTCGTTCGGGCGCGCGGACATCAGATCTCGGATGATGTCGAGGCGGCGCTGCTCGATGAAGCGGATGAGCGGGCTCGAGCGACCATAGTAGTCGTCGATGTCGTGGTCCTTCGCGAGCTGGTCGTTCCACCGCTCGACGTCGAAGTTCGGGTCGCGCGCGCCGCTCTGCTCTACCGATCCTGCCATGGTCAGCCTTCTACCGCGGCCGAGGCGCCGCGCTCCGAGCCGTTCCTCGCGTGCGCGCCGTCTCGGCGCGCCTCGTCGACGTCGGACATCACGTCGACCGTGATCTCGATCGGGCCGACCGCGCGGCGCACGCGCGCGGTGATCTCGCGCTCGGTCTCGTCGGAGTAGCGGCCGCCGCGCACGAGGAGGAGCGAGAGCTCGCCCGGGCGCCGCTGCTCGACGCGCGCCATGCGGATCGAGTGATCGTAGTCCTTGAAGAGCTCGCTGAAGAAGGTGCCGGAGACGCGGCGATCGTCGGCCCCGGTGTAGATCGCCGACGAGCGCCCGGAGACGGCGCCGATCATCGGCAGTCCGCGGCCGCAGCTGCACGCCTTCCCCGGCTCGCGCGCGACCGCGCGATCGCCGGTGCGGAGGCGGATGAGCGGCAGTCCGAAGCTCGCGAGATCGGTCACGATGACTTCGCCCACCTCGCCGGGCTGCGCGGGCCGGCCGTCCTTCACGAGCTCGACGACGAAGCCCTCGGCGAGGACATGCAGACCGTCGTGCGCCTCGCACTCCGCGGCGACGCCGCCGAGCTCGCCGGTGCCGTACTCGTCGAACACCTCACAGCCGAGGCCGTCGGTGATCGCGCGGCGCATGTCGGACGTGAGCGTCTGTCCGCTGACGAGGGCGGCGCCGGGGCGCGCGCGGAGGCGCCGCGGCTCCCGCGCGAGCCACCCCGCGGCGTACGCGAGCACCTCGGCCGGCCCGTCGACGAGCGCGTAGCGGTGCGACTCGACGTCGCGCGCGAACCGGGTGAGGCGCGCGTCGTCCATCTCGAGCATCGGAGTCAGGTGCTCGTGGCCGAGGAGCGCGCGCGCCCGCTCGCGGAGCGACGCCGCCTCGCGCTCGGGCGACGTGCGCGGCCACAGGCGCGCGATTGGATCGCCGAACCGATAGCCGGTCCACGTCGCGGTGCGCACCGAGAGCGCCCACCTGAGCTCGAGCTGCGCGCGGCTCGCGAACACGACGAGCGGCTCGCCGCCGCGGCCGCACGCGACGAGGCGCTGCATCTGCTCGCGGTCGTGGTTCTCGCTCAGGATGTCGAAGTAGATGTTGTCGCGCACGTCGTCGCGCGTGAGCACGGGCAAGAGGCCGAGATCCGCCTGCGTGGCCACGTCTTCCGGGCGGACGCCGGCGGCGCGCATGCGGTCGCGATAAAACGGCGCGTTCCTGTAGGCGTGCCGCACGAGGCGCCGGAGCTTCTCGTCCTGGAGCTCACGCAGGTCCTCCGGGGCGAGCCACTGCGTTCGGCGGAAGAGCTCGTGGTAATGGCCCGCGTCGCGCGTGGCGACCTCGTGCGTGAGGTCGAACGCGGCGAGGTACGCCTGCCAGCGCGCGCGGCTCGCGAGCGGCGCCGATGCGCTGCGATCGCGACCCGCCACGGCGGAGTCGCTGTGATCAGGCACGCTCCGCCGCCCGAGCAGCTGCTCCGACGGGTCCGCCAGGCGGCGCTGCACGCGGTACTCCCACGCCGCGTTGGCGAGGTCGACGAACGAGCGCGCCGACGCGCGATATGCGATGTCGTCGAGGAAGCTCTTTCCTGCGCGGCGATTCTCGAAGAGCGTCTCGACCTCTTTGTACGAGTAGCCCTTGGCGTGGGCCGCCACCATGATGAACGACTGCCAGTAATAATAGGATCCGTGGAAATCGAGGAGATCGGTCATGACCTCCTTGGCGCAGATGACGAACCCGCTCTTGTTGTCGCGGAGGTCCATCCCGAACGTCGCGTTCAAAAGGATGTTGAAGCCGCGGCTCAGGTTGTAGCGCGCGCCGCGCTCGCGGCCGACGGGGCTGCGCCAGCCCTGCACGACGTCGACCGAGTGCTCGAGGAGCTCGCGGCGGAGGCGCAGCAGCTGCTGCGGCTGATACTGCAGGTCGGAGTCGATCACGGCGACGAACGGCGCGCGCGCCGCGGCCGTCCCGGTCTTCCAGGCCTGGGCGATGCCGCGGTTCTTCGCGTGGTAACAGCCGACGACGACGCGCTGACGCGCCGCGCCGGGCACGAGCGGGTGCTCTCGCGCGAGCGCCTCGATCTTCGCGCGGGTGCTGTCGACGCTGCCGTCGTCGACGAGCAGGAGCTCGCCGTCGAGGTTGCCCGCCTCGAACGTGGCGAGCACGCGCCGCGCGAACTCGGGCACGTTGAGCTCCTCGTTGAAGCAAGGCGCGATGACGGACAGGTCGAATTTGTGCACTCGAATCGGGCCGGCGACGTGGTAGGGTCGACGGTACCACTTGGGCTCGCGCCCGGCAACGCGGCGCGCCGTCGGCATCCTTCACCTTCGACCGCGGCAGATCTTCGCGATGTGTGGAATCTTCGGCGGCGCCGCCGACCTCATCGAGCCCGGCGCGTCGAGCCTGCTGTGGCACCGCGGGCCGGATCAACAGGGCTCCGTCGTCGTCGCGCGGCACGGCGAGCGCGATCTCGTGCTCGGCCAGACGCGGCTCTCCGTGGTGTCGAGGCGCGACGTCGAGACGCCGATGACGCGGCGCGGGGCGACGATCGCCTACAACGGCGAGGTCTACAACTGGCAGTCTCTCCGCGCGGAGCTCGAGGCAAAGGGCCATGTCTTCGAGACCGAGACCGACACCGAGGTCGTGCTCGCCGCGTTCCTCGAGTGGGGCCCGGCGTGCCTCGATCGATTGAACGGCATGTTCGCCATCGCCATCTGGCACGAAGGCGCGCTGTTCCTCGCGCGCGACCGCCTCGGCAAGAAGCCGCTCTTCTACGTGCGCGACGCGGGCGGCCTCGGCTTCGCGTCGGAGCTCAAGGCGATTCGACGGCTCGAGCACCGCGAGGTCGCGATCTGCGAAGCGCTGGAGTTCTACTTCGACGAGCACACGCCGTTCGCGGGCGTCTCGAGCGTGCGCCCCGGCGAGTGGATCCGCTGGCGCCCCGCGACCGACTCGTTCGAGCGCGTGCGCTGGTGGACGTTCCCCGCCCCCGACATCGCGTTCGACGAGCCCGTCGCGGCGACGCGCCGCTTCCTCGAGCTGTTCGAGGACGCCTGTCGCGTGCGCAAGCTCGCCGACGTCCCCGTCACGATCTTCCTCTCGGGCGGCGTCGACTCGTCGCTCATCCAGGCGATCCTGAAGCTCCCCGTGAGCTACACGGTGCAGTTCCCCGAGTTCGAGCGCACGATCAACGAGCGCGACTACGTGGTCGAGTTCGCCGGCAAGCTCGGCTTCGAGCCGCGCATCGTGACGCCCACGCGCGACGAGTTCCTCGCGAGCTTCTCGGACCTCGCGCGGTACATCGAGTTCCCGGTCGGGAGCTTCAGCGTGTTCCCGCTGTATTGCCTCGCGCGGCGCGCGCGCGCCGACGGCTTCGTCGTCGCGCTCTCGGGCGAGGGCGCGGACGAGCTCTTCAACGGCTACTACCGGAACGAGCTCCTGCTCCAGGAGGCCGAGCGCATCGCGGCCGACTTCGCGGGTCCGTATGGCACCCTCTGCGCGCGCTACTTCGGCTCTCCGGTCGAGCGGTTCTGCCGCATGGCGAGCCGCCGTGGCCTCGCCGACGTGCCCGCGCTCGTCGAGCACTTCCAGGGCGTGTGGCGCCCCGAGCGCACGCTCGCGCAGAACCTCAGCCTCGTCGAGGCGACGCATTTCCTGCAGCCGCTCCTGGTCATGGCCGACCGCCTCAGCATGGGCAACTCGCTCGAGGTGCGCAATCCGTTCCTCGATCACCGCATCGTCGCGTTCTCCACCCAGCTCGACGACTCGCTCAAATTTCGAGACGGCCACGGCAAGTGGATCCTGCGTCGCGCGCTGCGCGAGCTCGTGGGCGACATCGGCATCACGCGGCGCACGGTGAAGCACGGCCTGCCGGCGCCCGTGAATCAATGGCTCTTCAAGACCTCCGCGTTCGACCGCAAGGACTGGAATCACGTGCTGCTCGGCGAGTGCCTGAAGCAGCTCGCACTCGCCAAGCAATCGTACTGAGCCGCCCCGGAGCACGCACGCATGAAGCCGAGCCTCGTCGAATCCCTCGTCGATCCCATCACCGGCGAGGCGCTCGCGCTCGTCGACGCAGAGGCCGCCGCAGGCGGTGAGGTGATCGCAGGCAAGCTCGTCTCCGCGTCCGGCGCGACGTACCCCGTCGTCGACGGCGTGCCCGTCATGGTGCGGGACGACCACTTCCAGGAGGGCCAGAAGGCAACCGTCGACAGCTTCTCGTGGAAGTGGGAGCACGCGACCGAGTATCGCAGCGCGACGATCGACCATTACAAGGGCTGGTATCTCTCGCGCTACGGCTTCGGCACCGAACAGAAGCTCGCCGAGCTCCTCGCGGGCAAGCGGCGCATCCTCGACGCGGGCACCGCGCACGGGCGCGACGCGCAGATGTACGTGCAGAACTCGGCGGCCACGGTGGTCGGCATCGACATCAGCTCGGGCATCCGCAACGCGTTCCGCGACCTCGGCGCCGAGCCGCGGCTCCACCTGGTGCAGGCGGACCTCGGGCGCCTGCCGTTCGCGCCGGGCTCATTCGACTTCATCGGCTGCGATCAGGTGATCCACCACACGCCCGACACGCGCAACTCGCTGGCGCACCTCGTGTCGCGCCTCGCGCCCGGCGGCCACCTCGCGTTCTACGTCTATCGAAAGAAGGGCCCCATCCGCGAGTTCTGCGACGACTTCATCCGCGCGAAGACGGTGCACATGAGCCCGGAGGACTGCATGAAGTTCTCCGAGCAGATGACCAAGCTCGGCAAGGCGCTCTCGGACCTCAAGGTCACGATCGACGTCCCCGAGGACATCGATCTCCTCGGCATCAAGGCAGGCAAGCAAGACATCCAGCGCTTCATCTACTGGAACGTCTTCAAGTGCTACTGGAACGACACGATGGATTTCCACTCCAACGTGATCACGAACTTCGACTGGTACCACCCGCTCCACGCGCATCGCCACACGCGGGCCGAGGTCGAGCGCTGGTGCGCCGAGGAGCACCTCTCGATTCGCCACATCGACGAGCAGGAGTCGGGGATCAGCGTGCTCGCCCAGAAGGGCTGAGCCGCGGGAGCCCACGATCACGGCAGCGGATCGAGGTCGTCGACCGAGCCGGGCGCCGGCTCGGGGGCGCTCGTCGCCGTCTGCGAGCGCTTGCGGATCCAGAGCTGCTCGTTCGTGCGCGTCGCGGCGAGGACGAGGCCCTCGAGCGCGGCCTTCGGCACGGCGGGCTTGCAGCTCTTGCCGACGACGACGAACTCGGCGCCCTTCGTGAGCTCGATGATCTCCGCGTCGGTCCGCGGCGCGGGGAGCTTCGCCCGGATGGGCTTCATCTTCGGGGCCCACTGCTCGGGGACGTTCATCTCGTCGAAGTCGTGGACGCCGCGCTCGTAGTACTTGCCGCAGCCGAGGTACACGACGTCGTCCTCGGTGTCGGGCGGCGGCGCCGCGGCGATCGTCGCGACCGACCACGTGCTCGAGCGCTTCTCCTTCCCCGCGTAGTT
>DASYCF010000621.1:0-6832 GCA_036500365.1 Byssovorax sp. | reverse complement strand
CCGAGACCCTCGCGCGCGACCCCCGCGTTGAACAGGCTCGGCGGGGCGGTGTCGTCGTTGGGCGCGAGCCGCACGATGCGCTCGAAGAGCGGCGCCGCCGTGGCGTAGTCCTCGGCGAGGAGGGCCGCGCGGGCCTTCGCGAAGAGCGCGGCGAGCTCGGCGCCCGTGTAGGGCGAGACCACCATCGGCGCGATCTCGACCGGCGCGCGCGCGACGACGGGCGGCGCGGGCGAGGCCGCGCAGCCGATCGCGCCGAACGCGCCGAACGCGCCGAACAGAGCCGCCGCTGCGAGGCCGAGGCGCATCATCGAGGGGAAGGATAGCGCGCGGGTCGTGGATGTTCCCGGACTCGACCCGATTCTCGCCGCCTGCACTACGATCGCCCTCGTGAGCGACCGCGATGACGCCGACGACCCGTTCCGCGTGACCTCGTCGCGCGACGTCTACGACAACCCCTGGATCCACGTGCGCGAGCACTTGTTCACGACGCCCTCGGGCAAGGAGGGCCTCTACGGCGTCGTGCACTTCAAGCACCGCGCAGTCGGCGCGATCCCGTACGAGGACGGGCGCATCTGGCTCGTCGGCCAGCGCCGCTTCACGCTCGGCGCGTACTCTTGGGAGATCCCGGCGGGCGGCGCGCCGGAGGGTGAGGATCTCGTCGAGACTGCGCGCCGCGAGCTCCGCGAAGAGACCGGCCTCGAGGCGGGGTCCATCGAGCGCATCGTGACGATGCACATGTCGAACTCCGTGACGGACGAGCTCGGCGTCGTGTTCGTCGCGCGCGGTCTCACGCGCGGCGTCGCGTCGCCGGAGGACACCGAGCTCCTCCGCGTCGTCGAGGCGCCGCTCGATGAGGCCTACGCGCGCGTGGAGCGCGGCGAGATCACCGACTCCCTCAGCGTCGCGGGCATCGTCAAGCTGGTCCTCATGAAGCGGGAGGGCCGCCTTGACTGATGACGCCTCGTCGGTGTTGACCCTCGTCGGCGCGCAGGGGAGAGTCGGGTGATGAGCGTCGAGCCGTCCCCGGCGGTGAATCCGGACCCGTGGGAGGACGCCTACCTCCGCTTCGAGACGCCCGCCGAGGAGATCCGCAAGTTCGAGGCGCGCTTACTCGACCTCGGCGCGCGCAGCTGGTCGCGTGACGCCGAGATCGTCGATCTGTTCTGCGGCCGCGCGAACGGCTTGCGGGCGCTCGCGAACCTCGGCTTCCGGCGGCTCGAGGGCGTGGATCTGTCGCCGCGGCTGGTCGCCGAATACGTCGGCCCCGCGAAGCTCCACCTGGCGGACTGTCGGGCGCTCCCGTTCGCTGACGCGTCGAAGGATCTCGCGCTGGTGCAGGGCGGCTTGCATCACCTCCCCGAGCTGCCGGGCGACCTCGAGCGCACGCTCGACGAGGTGGATCGTGTGCTGCGGCCGGGCGGGCGGTTCGCCATCGTCGAGCCGTGGCTCACGCCGTTCCTGCGGGTGGTGCACGCCGTCGCCGATCAGCCCGCAGCGCGACGCTTCTGGCGCAAGCTCGATGCCCTGCAGACGATGATCGACCACGAGCGGCGCACCTACGAGCAGTGGCTCGCGCAGCCGGCGTCGATCCTCGCGCTGCTCGAGCGGCGCTTCGTCGTCGAGCGGCGAGTCGTCGGCTGGGGAAAGCTCCAGTTCGTGGGGCGGAAGCGGTGAGCCGCGTGTCGTCGATGAAGGACGCCCTGCGCAGCGCCGCTCGATCACTCGCTGCCGTGCACGGCCGGCGGGTGCATGGCCCGCGCGTGGCGCGCATCGTCCAGGCGCTGTCGTCGCTCGTCGGTCGCGCCGACTCCGTGCTTGACGTCGGCGCCGGAGATGGCTCGCTCGCCCTCGCCCTCGCGGAGCGCGTCGGCGCCGCGCGCGTCGAGGGCGTCGACGTCCTTTTGCGCCCGGCGCGCGCGATCACGGTGCGCGCGTACGATGGCAAGACGCTCCCGTACGCGGACGGCGAGTTCTCGTGCGTCGTGTTATCGGACGTTCTCCACCACTGCGAGGATCCCCGCAGGGTCCTGGCGGAGGCGCTGCGTGTCGCGAGCAGCTGCGTCGCGTTGAAGGATCATTTCCGCTTCGGACTCGCGTCGCAGCTCATGCTGACGGCCCTCGATCGCGCGGGCAACGCCGGACCGGGCGTCCTCGTCCGCGCGACGTACTTCTCGCCGGGCGAGTGGGTCGAGATGGTCCACGCCGCCGGCGGTCACGTGGCTTCGCTCTCGTGGCCGCTCCAGATCCACGACGAGCCGATCCGTCGGCTCACGCGCGACGAGCTTCAGTTCGCGGCGCGGCTCGAGCCCGTCGCCCGGCGGGCGTAACTATTTGCGGTTCATGCCGAGGATGCTGGCGAAGAAGCTCGACATCATCGTCTGGAAGCCGAGCGCGGTCAGCGTCGACCCCGGGATGACCCAGCGCATCGTGTGCGCGTAGTCGAGCGCGCCGAACCCGACCGACTCCCATTGCAGCACGGCCGCGGCGAGCAGCCCGACGCCGACGACGAGCGAGGCGACGCCGAGGGCGAGACCGCGCTCGAGCGTCGCGGCGCGGAAGAAGGCCGCGTAGCTCGGATCCTCCGGCATGAGACCCTCGCGCACCGCGAAGATCTTCGTGAGGATCGCGAACACGATCGACTGGTAGCCGCACAACAAGAAGAGGCTCGCGAAGAGCAGCGTGTGCGCGTCGAAGCGGATCCCCTGGATGGCGAGGCCCGGCAGCGCGATGGCGTAGCCCGCGAGCCCGAGCAGGCAGAGCAGCGCGCCGGGCACGAGGAACAGCCAGCGCGGGCTGTACATCAGGAAGAAGCGCAGCGTGCGCCAGCCGTCGCGGAACGTGCGCAGGTGGGGCGCGTGCGCCTTGCGCCCGTCGGGGTGGAGCGTGATCGGAACCTCGGCGATCCTCGCCTTGTAGAGGCTCGACTTGATGATCATCTCGGTCGCGAATTCCATGCCCGTGCAGCGCTGGTTGAGGCTCTCGTAGTGCCGCTTCGTGAAGCCGCGCATGCCGCAGTACACGTCGTGGATGGGCGCCCGGAACCAGCGGCGCGCCATGCTCGAGAACATCGGGTTGCCGATCCACCGGTGCGACGGCGGCATCGCGCCCGGCATCACGCGGCCGCCGCCCGACGGGAGGCGACAGCCCTGCACGAGGTCGAAGCCCTTGCGGAGCTCCTTCACGAAGCTCGGCAGCTCGAGGAAGTCGTAGCTGTCGTCGGCGTCGCCCATGAGCACGTACTTGCCGCGCGCCGCGGCGATCCCGCCCATCAGCGCGTTGCCGTAGCCCTTGTCGGGCACGTCGACGACGCGCGCGCCGAGCTTCGTCGCGATGTCCTGCGAGCCGTCGGTGGAGCCGTTGTCGCCGATGACGACCTCGCCCGCGATGTCGTGCTCGCGCATCGCGCGGAGCGCCTTCTCGACGCACACGGCGATCGTGTCCGCCTCGTTGAGGCACGGGATGACGACGGACAGCTCGAGATCGTGGGGCGCGGCGTCTGCGCTCGTCGTCGTCGCGTCGCGTTCGCGTTTGCTGGATTCCGGCGCCTTTGCAGTTGTGCTCACGAGTTGCACCGTCATCGGAGAGTCACCCTCGAGAGGAGTCTTGATCGCTCGCGGCGTGCGCCGCCACGAACCCGAGACTGCTCCGTTGCGCCCTCGCGACAGGAAATTCAGCCGCAGGTACTTTGTGGTTGATGAGGGGTCAAGCAGCCCATCAGAATCGGACGCGATGCAGAGCGCGCCACCCCGCGACCTTACGCAGGGCGCGCTCGCGAGGCGCCCGCTCGTGCTCGCGCTCGCTGCCCTCTTCGCGACGCTCCCGTTCGTGCGACCGACGGTGCTGCACATCGGCGGCGCACCTGCCGTGTTGCCCGATCTCGCGCTCGTCGCCGTGTGGGCCTTCGCGGGCATCGCCGCGCTGCGTAGGCGGCTCGCGCTGCGCTTCGATGGGCTCTTCGTCGCCACCGCCGCATACGTCGCGGTGCTCGCGCTGTCGGCCGTCACTGCAGAAGGGAGCGCGCGCGGTGGCCTCCTCAAGCTCGCGGCGTACAGCCTCTACCTCATGCTCCCTTGGCTGACCGCATGCGTCGTCGACGACGAACGCGATCTCGCCACGGTCGCGATGGGGTTCCTCCTCGGCGCGGCGGCGGTCGTCGCGCTCGAGCTCGTCGGCGTCGCCGGGTTCTATGCGCATGTGGGCGCCGCTCGGCCGCTCCAGTGCTCGACGTACGGGCTGTTGCCCTCGGGCGCCTACCCACGGATGTGCGTGACGTTCGGAACGGCGAATATGCTCGCCGACTTCCTCATCCTCGCGCTCGCGGTGCTACTCGGCGCCGAGCCGATGTTTCCGCGCGCCGCAGGCCGCACCGCATCGTCGCCTGTGTTCTTCGCGTCACTCGCCGCGCTCACGCTCGCCGCGCTGCTCACGTTGTCCGCCGGCTTCGGTGGCTACGTGCTGACGCCCGTGATCGTCACGTGGGCGTGGCTCCGCGACGCCGGCCGGCTCACGCCGGCGCGCCGCCTCGCGCTCGTTGTCGTCGGCGCCGGCGCATGTGTGTTCTTCCTGCTCACGATGATCTCGTCTTTCGTCCCCGCCGGCGACGGCCACCTCACGATCGCCGGTCGAGACGTCCGCCTCTTCAGCGGCTCGCGCTGGTCGATCTGGTCGAGCTCGCTCGACACCGTGCGCGCGCACCCGTGGCTCGGAAAAGGCTACGGAGCGCACGTGGCGACGAGCGACGACCCCTCGGTCTTCCTCTCGCCGGACCAGATCAAGGCGCTCGGCGGGCGATCGGCGGGCACGGCCGAGCTCGAGGCGCACGACGTGTGGCTCAACGTCGCCGGTCAGGCCGGGCTCGTCGGCCTGGTCGCGTTCGTCGCGTTGATGGGCGTGTACGCGCGGCGCTTCACGCTGTGGCGGGCGACGGGCGCGTTGCCCTACCTCGGCGTGGCGCTCACGGCCGGCTTCGTGGCGTCCGTATTTTACCATGGCATCTTCAGCGCGCTCGAAGAGAGCCGCAACCTCTGGGGCTTCATCGGCCTCCTCGTCGCTGCGGCCGCGGTGCGCGCGCGAGCTGCACCCGTCGTCGCAGGGCGGCCGTCGCCCGGTGTGTGAGGTGCGCGACGCGGGTCAGCGCCTGGCGCGAACGCCGTAGCGCGGCGCCTCGTGCCATCGCCACGCCGTCTCGACGGTGTCGTCGATCCGCGTGAAGCGGGGCGCCCAGCCGAGCTCGGCCCGCGCCTTGGCCGCGCTCGCCACGAGGCGCGCCGGATCGCCTGCGCGCCTCGGCGCGACGCGCGCGCGGACGCGCTTGCCCGTGACGCGCTCGCACGCGGCGACGATCTCGCGCACGGAGTGGCCGACCTCCGTGCCGAGGTTGAACACGCCTGCGCGCGCCCCGCGGCGGAGCGCGTCGAGCGCGAGCGCGTGCGCCGCCACGAGGTCGCACACGTGCACGTAGTCGCGCACACACGTCCCGTCGGGCGTGTCGTAGTCGTCGCCGAACACGGTCACCTCGTCGCTCGAGCCGGACGCGGCGTCGAGCACGAGCGGGAGCAGGTGCGTCTCGGGGTCGTGCGACTCGCCGATGCGGCCCTCGGGGTCTGCGCCGGAGGCGTTGAAGTACCGGAGCGCGATGGAGCGCAGGCCATGCGCCTCGGCGAAACCGGCGATCATGCGCTCGCACGCGAGCTTCGACTCGCCGTACGGGTTGATGGGCCGCTGCGGGTGCGCCTCGTCGATCGGCGTCCGATCCGGGGTGCCGTACGTCGCGCACGACGACGAGAAGACGAGCGCGTCGACGGCGTGATCGCGCATCGCCTCGAGCAGCGTCAGCGTGCCCACGACGTTGTTGCGGTAGTAGCGCGCCGGGTCGCTCATCGACTCGCCGACGTACGCGAACGCCGCGAAGTGGACGACGGCCTCGACGCGGTGCCGCGTGAAGATCGCGTCGAGCGCGGGGCGATCGCCGACGTCGCCGACGACGAGCTCCCCGCCGAGCGCGGCCTCGCGGTGCCCGCGCGACAGGTCGTCGAGCACGACGACCTCGCCGCCGCGCGCGCGCTCGTGGAGGACGTAGTGGCTCCCGATGTAGCCCGCGCCGCCGGTGACGAGGATCATGCCCGAGCTCCTTGCGAAACGGCGTCGACCGTAGCATTGCGCGCGCGAAAACTCAGCTTGCCGCCCGTTTCGAACCGCTTTACCGCCACGCGCGCATGAAGCGCATCCTCGTCACCGGCGGCGCCGGGTTCGTCGGCTCCCACCTCTGCGAGCGCCTGATCGAGCTCGGCCACGAGGTCGTCTGCGTCGACAACTTCTTCACGGGCGCGCGGCAGAACGTCGAGCACCTGCTCCGCCACCCGCGCTTCGAGCTCGTGCGCCACGATGTCACGCAGCCGCTCGTCGTCGAGGTCGATCAGATCTACCACCTCGCGTGCCCGGCCTCGCCGATTCACTACCAGCGAAACCCCGTGCGCACGATTCGCACGGCGGTCCACGGCACGCTGAACATGCTCGACATGGCGCGCGAGGTGCGGGCGCGCATCCTCATCGCGTCGACGAGCGAGGTGTACGGCGACCCGCAGGTGCACCCCCAGCGCGAGGACTACTGGGGCAACGTGAACCCGATCGGCCCTCGCGCCTGCTACGACGAAGGCAAGCGCTGCGCGGAGGCGCTCACCGTCTCGTACGCGCGCCAGTACGGCGTCGAGGTGCGCATCGCGCGCATCTTCAACACCTACGGCCCACGCATGCACGAGTACGACGGGCGCGTCGTGTCGAACTTCGTCTTGCAAGCGCTCCGAGGCGATCCGCTCACGATCTACGGGGACGG
>DASYCF010000620.1:0-2217 GCA_036500365.1 Byssovorax sp. | reverse complement strand
GATCCGCTCGCGCCGCGTCGACGGCTCGCGCCGCGTGTTCGTGCGGACGCGGGCGCCCGCCGCGCGCGCGCGGCCGTGCGACGACGACGACTGCTCGCGCCTCGCCGGGGTCGCGCTCGTCGTCGATCTCCGCAAGCTCTTCGACAACCTGAAGCTCGTCGCAGCGGAGCGAGATCTGCACATCGTCGTGCTCGCGCCCGACGGGGCGCCGCTCGAGCTCGGCGATCCGCTGGCCGAGGCGGTCGCCCTGCGCGGCGGCGCGGCGGGCGCGCGGACGGCGGCGCTCGTGTCGGCGCTCTCACGCGGCGAGCGCGGGACGGCGCGCATCGATCGCGCGGAGGCGGAGCGGCTCGGCCTAGGCGACGCCACCGCGGTCGCGGCGTACGCGCCGGTCGAGGGCCAGCTCGGGCACGGCTTCGTCGTGGCGACGCTCGGCTCGACCGCGAAGATCCGGGCGCGCGAGCACGCCCTCGTCGGCCGGCTCGGCGCCGCGGCGGCGCTCGTCGCGCTCTTCATCGCGGGCTTCGGCGTGTACGTCGTGCTCGCGGTCCGCAAGACGACGCGCACGGTGCTGCGGCAAGAGCGCGAACACTCCGCCGAGCTCACGTCGCTCCTCGAGCAGCGCCGCGAGACCGAGCGCCAGCTCCAGCGCGCGAAGGACGCGGCCGAGGCCGCGAGCCAGACGAAGAGCCAG
Source organism: Byssovorax sp. (assembly GCA_036500365.1). Lineage (GTDB taxonomy): Bacteria > Myxococcota_A > Polyangia > Polyangiales > Polyangiaceae > DASYCF01. Next base: position 1,523 of record DASYCF010000620.1, on the reverse strand, counting down.
TTCCTCGCGAACGTGAGCCACGAGATCCGCACGCCGATGAACGGCATCCTCGGCATGACCGGGCTCGCGCTGCGCACCGACCTCACGCGCGAGCAGCGCGAGTACCTCGCCACCGTGAAGGCGTCGGCCGACGCGCTGCTCTCCGTCATCGGCGACATCCTCGATTTCTCGAAGATCGAGGCGGGCAAGCTCACGCTCGACGCCGAGCCGTTCGACCTCTGCGACGCCGCGGGCGACGCGCTCCGCGCCGTCGCGCTGGCCGCGCACGAGAAGGGCCTCGAGCTCGTCCTCGATGTCGACGCGCTCGCGCCCGAGCGGGTCATCGGCGACGCGGGGCGCCTGCGGCAGGTGCTCGTGAACCTCGTCGGCAACGCGATCAAATTCACCGCGGCGGGGCGCGTCGTCGTCGAGATCGCGCTGATGTCGCAGCGCGAGGGCCGCGTCGAGCTCGGCTTCCGCGTCGCCGACACGGGCATCGGCGTGCCCAAGGAGAAGCAGCGCCTCATCTTCGAGGCGTTCGCGCAGGCCGACGGATCGACGACGCGAAAGTACGGCGGCACCGGCCTCGGACTCGCCATCTCGGCGCGCCTCGTCGAGCTGATGGGCGGGAAGATCGCCGTCGAGAGCGAGGTCGACGACGGCGCCGTGTTCCATTTCGCCGCGCGCTTCGCGCTCCCGAAGGACGCCGGCCCGCGCGCCATCCCCGAGCAGCCGGCGCTCGCGGGCGCGACCGTCGTCCTCGTCGACGACGACGAGGAGTCGCGCCGCGTCCTCACGCGCGCGATCGAGACGTTCGGCGCGAAGGTCTCCGCGGGCGACGGCGTCGCCGCGGGCCTCGAGCTCGTCGGCGCGGTGTCGACGCCACCGGGCCTCCTCGCGACGCCGTTCGTCGAGCCGCCCGAGCTCCTGCTCCTCGACGCGGACCTCGCCGGCGAGGACGCGCTCGCGTTCGCCGCCGAGGTCGCTTGGCGCGCGCCGCAGACGAAGGTGGTGATGATGTTCACGACCACGAGCCGGCGCCCCGACCCCGCGCGCTGGAGCGAGCTCGGCATCGTCGAGTACGTCACGAAGCCCGTGCACCCGCGCCACCTCGCGGCGGCGCTCGCGTCGGCGCGGCGAGCTCGGCGCGAGGCCGGCGCCGCGTCGTCGGTCGACGCGCGGTCGCGGCCGCGCGTGCGCCGGAAATCGAGCGGCTCGATGCGCGCGGTCGCCGCGCGGCGCCTGCAGGTGCTGCTCGCCGAGGACAACCCCGTGAACCAGACCATCGCCGTCCGCCTGCTCGAGCGCGCCGGGCACGCGGTCGAGGTCGTCGGCAACGGGCGCGCCGCGCTCACCGCGATGAGCCGCCGCGCTTTCGACGTCGTGCTCATGGACGTGCAGATGCCCGTGATGGACGGCCTCGCCGCGATCGCCGAGATCCGCGCGCGCGAGGAGCGGAGCCACAAGCCGCGCACGCGCGTCGTCGCGATGACGGCGTTCTCTCCGCCGCCGCCTTCGATGATGGTGAGCTCAGGTTTGGCCAC
>DASYCF010000619.1:0-7619 GCA_036500365.1 Byssovorax sp. | reverse complement strand
TCGCCGCTCGGCGGCGGCGGCGCGGGGGCCTCCGCGCGCCGCGGCTGCATCACCGCGTCGTCCCCGCCGCACGCGGAGGTCGCGATCACGACGGCCAGCACCAACAGCTCACGCATGGCCGCATCCTCTCACATGAAGGCGGTCATTTGACCTCGCTCACGAACGGCGGCGACGCGGCCGTCTTGGCCGCCATCGGCCCCCACCAGTTGATGAACGCCTGGGTGTCATGATCGGTGAGGCCCGCCTCCGGCACGCCGAGCAGCGCGATCAGCGTGAGCCCCTCGGGCGTGCACACGGCGTAGAAGTCGCGGGCGCGTCCGTTGAACGCGTTGACCGTCTTCGCGAGATCGGCGCACGGGTCGGGCTTCTTCCAGGGGAAGCCGCTGAGGAACGACATGTGGATGCCGCCCGGCCCCGTGTGGAACGTCACGACGGACGTCGGCGCGTCCTTTCGATCGACGTCGCAGAGGAGGTCGGCGTCCTCGTCGAGCGCGCACGCGTGGCCGCCGCGCGCGAGCGACGCCGTGAGCTGCTTCATCACCTCGAGCTTCGCGCCGCGCATCACGCTCGGGGTGGTGGGCGACGGCGACTCGGCGCAGCCCGAGGCGAGGAGCGCGAGCGCGAGCGCAGCGGACGCCACGCCGAAGATCCGCGAGGACATGCCGACGGGCTACCGGCGCGCGCCTTCGCGGTCAAGCCGCGCGCCTCTCGTATGCGCTGGTCGTTCAGGCGAGCGGCGCGGCGGCGTAGTCCTCGGCCGAGATCCACGACATGCGCCCGAAGCCGCCGACGTACCGCAGCGCGGCCGGCTCGAGCCGATGAAACGCGAAGTCGGCGAAGTCGACGTACGCGGCCGCGCTCGGGTGCGCGGCGAGGAACCGCGCGCGCGCAGCGGCGGTCTCGGCGTCGACGACGCGCGCGCACGCGCCGATGAGCGTCACGCGCCCGGCGGCGAGCGGATCGCCGGGCGCGTCCTCCGCGACGAGCAGCGACGCCTCGGCGCGCGCGGCGAGGTTCTGCGTGTGCTCGGCGAGCCGCGACAACAAGAGCAGCGGCCGACCGCGCTCGTCGCACGTGACCGCGACGAGCGACGCATACGGGAAGCCCGCCGGCTCGCGCGCGAAGGTCGCGAGCGCCGCCGAGCGCGCCGTCGCCACGAGCGCCCGCGCGAGCGCGGCATGGCTCGGCCCGGGCTCCGTCACACGCTCACCTCGCCCTTGATGTGCGGGTGCGGATCGTAGCCCTCGAGCGTGAAGTCCTCGTAGCGGAACGCGAACAGGTCCTTCGCGTGCGGCGCGAGGATCATGCGCGGGAGCGCGCGCGGCGCCCGCGTGAGCTGAAGGCGCGCCTGCTCGAGGTGGTTCGTGTAGAGGTGCGCGTCGCCGAGCGTGTGCACGAAGTCGCCCGGCGCGAGATCGCACGCGCGCGCGACCATCATGGTCAAGAGCGCGTAGCTCGCGATGTTGAAGGGCACGCCCAGGAAGACGTCGCCGCTCCGCTGGTAGAGCTGGCAGTCGAGGCGCCCGTCGCCGACGTGGAACTGGAACATCGTGTGGCACGGCGGCAGCGCGACCTGCTCGGCCTCGCGCGGGTTCCAGCCCGTGACGACCAGGCGCCGGCTCTCGGGCGTCTTCTTGATCTGGTCGATCACGCGCGCGAGCTGATCCACGCCGTCGCGCGCGTACGAGCCGTCGGCCCGCGCGGTCGCGCCGAAGTTCCGCCACTGGTGGCCGTAGATCGGCCCGAGGTCGCCCTCGCGCCGGCCGAAGCGCGCCGTCTGCTCGGGCGTCGCCCACGCGTCCCAGATCTTCACGCCCTCGGCCTGCAGCGACGCGACGTGCGTCTCGCCGCGCACGAACCACAGCAGCTCGTGGACGATCGATTTCACGTGCAGCTTCTTGGTCGTCAAGAGCGGGAAGCCCGCGCCGAGATCGAAGCGCATCTGGTGGCCGAAGACGCCCAGCGTGCCCGTGCCGGTGCGGTCGGCGCGCGGGCGTCCCGACTCGAGGACGCGCGCGAGCAGGTCGAGGTACTGCCTCAAGGCGCCGCGCCCGGCTGCTGCGCGAGCTTCACGACCCGCTTGAACTTGGAGAGCGGCTGCGCGCCGCTGAGGAAATAGCCATTGATGACGAACGCCGGCGTGCCGGTGACCTTCGCGTTCGCGGCGATGCGCTGGTCGGCCTCGATCTCGGCGACGTGCACGTGCCCGTCGAGCGCCTTGTCGAAGCGGCCGACGTCGAGGCCCATGCGCGCCGCGTCGGCGTCGAGGCTCTTTCGATCGAGCTTCACCGGCTCGGCGAACAGGAGATCGTGCATCGCCCAGAAGCCCTTCGACCCCTGCTGCGCGAACGCCTCCATCGCGGCCTCGGCGGCGAGCTCGGCGTCCGCGTGGAACGACAGCGGCATGTTGCGCCACACGATCTTGATCTGACCCGGGTAGGCCTTCTCGAGCTCGCCGAGCGTGCCCTCGACCTTGCGGCAGAAGGGGCACTGGAAGTCGCTGAAGTACTCGACGACGATCTTCGCGTTCGCCGGACCCTTCGACGGATTGGCCTTCGTCGGCGCGGGCACGCTGGCGCGTTCGGTGGGCGGCCGCGCCGTCGCGGTCTTCATGATCGCGTCGTAGTACGCGCCCTCGGCGTTGCCCTGCTTCTTCCACGCGGCCACCTTCGCGAGCTCCTCGTCGACGAGCACGGCGAACTTGTCGATGGGCTGCGCGCCGACGAGCTTGCGACCGTTGATGAAGAACGTCGGCGTGCCCTGGGCCGTCACGTCCTCGGCGAGCTCCATGTCGTCCTCGATGTCGTCGTGGAGCTTTACGTTCGCGTCGAGCGCCTTCAGGCTCACGCCGGCGACGCCGGCCTTGCGCGCGGCGTCCTCGAGGTCGGCGGCGTCGAGGTGCTGCTGATCGGCGTACACGGCGTCGTGGAACTTCCAGAAGGCTGCGTCGCCGCCGCGCGCCTTCACGGCGCGCCCGACGAGCGCCGCCGGCAGCGCGCTCTTGTGGAACGGGAGCGGGTTGTCCTTGAAGACGAAGCGCACCTTGTCGCCGTAGCGGTTTCGCACGGCGTCGAGCGTCGGCTGCACGCGCGCGCAGAACGGGCACTGGAAGTCGCCGAACTCGACGATGGTCACGGGCGCGCTCGCGCGGCCGCGCGTCGGCGAGTGACCGATCGGCACGCGCCACACCGTCGTGTCCGGCGGTTCCTCATGCTTCGGGACATGGGCCACCTCGGCGGCCTGCTTGAAGTTCGACGTCGCGCGCGACGCGTAGAGGTCGGCGCGCGGCGCGCCGGTCGACAGGAGCTCTCGCGCCTTCTCGAGCTCGGGGTCGATGACCTTGACGAAGCTCTCGAGCGGCTGCGCGCCCGAGAGGTAGATCCCGTTGATGTAGAAGTTCGGCGTGCCCTTCACGCCGATGCGCTTGCCGAGCTCGAGGTCGGCGTCGATCTTCGCGTTGGTGCGCGTGCGCGCGGCGAGGACGTCGTCGCCCTTCACGCCGGCGGCGATGCCTGCGTCCTTGTAGAGCGTGATCGTGAACGGCGCCTCGGTGAGGTACACGGCGTCGTAGAACCTCCAGAAGCCCTTGTCGCCGCGGAGCTCGAACGCGGTCTCGGCGATCTCGTGGGCGCCCCGCGCGAGGTCGTGGTTCGGGAGCGGGTTGTTCTTCCAGGCGATGCGCAGTTGTTTGGGGCCGTATTTCTCGCGCAGCGCCGCGAGCGTCGTCGCCGCCTTGCGCGAGTAGGGGCACTGGAAGTCGGCGAACTCGACGATCGTCACGGGCGCGTCGGCGTCGCCCCACTGCGGGTCGTTCGCGGTGACGGGGACGGGCCCGAGCGCCGGCGCGTCGGCGCGGACGGCGACGGCGTGCGTGTCGATCGACGCGTCGAGCGGCGCGGCGACGTGCGCCGCGGGGGCCGGCCCGCAGCTCGCGACGGCGGCGGCGACGGAGGCGGTGCACGCGGCGCGGACGAGGAGCGCGAGGAGCGAGCGCGTCATGTCCTCGCCTTTAGCAGAAACGCGCGATCGCGACGTCGCTTGACCCTTCGTGGCCGCGGGCGGAGCGTCGCGCCGACGCATGAAGCACGCATCACCGCCTCGCCCGTCGGCCGCCCGCGCGGCGCTGCTCGCCCTGGTGGCGCTCGCCGCCGCCGCCGCCGCCCAGACGGGCTGCGGGAGCGGCGAGGCCGACGCGGGCGTCGCTTCGACGACGGAGGGCACGCTCACCGGCGCGGGCGGCGCGACGTCGACCGCGAGCTCCACGCACACGACCGCTGCGACGTCGACCACGACGGGCGCGGGCGGCGCCGGCGGAGCGCCGCTCTGCCCCGTCGCGCCGTCGGACGACCCGCTCGTCGCGCCCACGAAATACGGCCTCGTGCAGGGCAAGATGGACGGCGCGACGCTCGCGTTCCTCGGCGTCCCGTACGCCGCGCCGCCGACGGGCGATCTCCGCCTCCGCCCGCCGACGGAGCCCGCCTGCTGGGACGGCGCGCGCGACGCGACCGACTTCGGGAGCGCGTGCTCGCAGATCCTCCCGAACGACTCGAGCTTCGGCTCGGAGGACTGCCTCTACCTCAACGTGTGGACGCCCTCGCGCTCGAGCGCCACGCGCCCGGTCATGTTCTTCGTCCACGGCGGCGCCTACCTGATCGGCTCGGGCTCGCAGGACCTCGTGTTCAGCGGCACGGGCGATCTCTACGACGGGCAGACCCTCGCCGACGAGAACGACGCCGTCGTCGTGACCATCAACTACCGCCTCGGCGAGCTCGGCTTCCTCGCGCACCCGTCGCTCACGAGCGAGGATCCGAACGGCTCGTCCGGCAACTACGGCGTGCTCGATCAGATCGCCGCGCTCACGTGGGTGAAGGAGAACATCGCGAGCTTCGGCGGCGACCCCGCGAACGTCATGCTGTTCGGTGAGTCGGCCGGCGGCTTGTCGACGTGCCTCCTGCTCTCGTCGCCGCTCGCGCAGGGGCTCTTCGCGAAGGCGCTCATCGAGAGCGGGGGCTGCACCGTCGCGAGCCAAGACGCGCGCTACACGCAAGGCCGCGACATCGTCGACCAGCTCGGCTGCACGAGCGCGGCGGACATCCCCGCGTGCCTCCGCGCCGCGCCCGCCGCCGCGTTCGACGTGCCGCCGCCGACCGACATCGGCCAGTTCCTCGGCCCGGACGGCGACATCACCTCGGTGTGGGACATGCCGTTCGGCCCCAACATCGACGACTACGTCTTCAAGGAGCAGCCGCTCGACGCGATGAAGGCGGGTCGCCACGCGAAGGTGCCGCTCGTCGTGGGCTCGAACTCGACCGAGTTCCGGCTCTTCATGCCGCCCGGCACCATCAACACGTGCGCCGACTACTGGGCCGCGATCGACGTCCTGTTCGGCGATCTCGCGGACGACGTCATCCACGAGTACGACTGCTTCGACAAGGGCCTCCCGTACGACACCGCGGTCGCCGTCGGCACCGACTTCATGTTCACGTGCACCGCGCGCCGCACGCTCCGCGCGGCGCTCCAGGGCGGGACGCCGGTCGCGTATCGGTACTACGACTCGCACGGCTACACGCTGAGCCCGCTCTCGCCGCTCGGCGCTTTCCACGCGTCGGAGCTCCCGTTCGTCTTTCGCACGTTCGACGTGTTCGGCTACCAGCCGACGAGCGGCGACACGGCGCTCTCGCTCGCGATGAGCGGCTACTGGGGTCGCTTCGCGCAGGCGAGCGATCCGAACGGCGCGCTCGCGTTCGCGTGGCCCACCTACGACCCGCAGGCCGACGTCGCGCTCCAGCTCGACGACGCGATCTCGACGACGTCGGACATCGAGAGCGCGCACTGCGACTTCTGGGACAGCCTCGTCGGGCCCTGAGCTCGACGTGGTCGGAGTTCCGATACCGGCCGGCTTTCGAGCGCGTGTACACTCCCGGCGTGACGACGACGCGGCGCCGCGTGGCTCGAGCCTTCGCCCTCGCGGCAGCCGCCGCGCTCGTCGCCCTCGCCGCGTTGCCCGCTTGCGGCCCTGACCGCGCGTGCTTCGAGTGGACCGCGGCGCAGGGCGACTGCCCCGCGCAGGAGGACGCGCTCACGTTCTTCGGTGGGCTGTGCAGCGACGTCGCGTCGGTCGACAGCGGGCCCGAGCTGCTCGACGGAACGCTCTGCTGCTACGACGTCACGAACTTCGAGGGGACGCGCACGGTGTCGCCGAGCGTGAGGGCGATGTGCACGATGATGACGACGATGCCCTGACCGCGGTCACGGCGCGTCGCCGTCGCGGCCCGTGCTCAGCGCGCCGGGTCGGGCGGCGCGGCGTCCATCGCGCAGCGGAAGCCGACGTTGACCGCCGCCGTGTCGGGCGCGGCGCCCACGCGGAAGGTCGCGCGGAGGCGATCCGCGGCGTCGAGGAAGCTCCCGCCACGCACGACGCGCAGCGGGGCCGACGGGTCGCCGAGGGGATCGAGCCCGCCGGGCGGCCGCGCGACGAAGCCGTCGGCCGTCCACTCGGCCACGTCGCCGCCCATGTCGAGGATGCCCTCGGGCGTCTTGTCGGCGAGGTGCACGCCGCCGGGGCACGTCGCGATCGAGTCGTCGCCGGGGCTCAAGCACGCGCCGTTCTTGTCGAAGCAGGCGCGCCCGCACTCGGGCTGCGCGTCGCCCCAGGCGAACGGGCGCGCCTCGTGCCCGCGCGCGGCGGCCTCCCACTCGTCCTCGGTCGGCAGGCGCTTGCCCTTGAATCGGCAAAACGCGTCGGCGCCGCGGAAGTCGACGCAGTTGATCGGGTGATCGAGAGCCCGCCGCGGCGCGTTGCATCGGCGCGACCACACGGCGACGAACTCCTCGGGTGACGGCGCCGCCGCCACGGCGGGCGCCGCGCTCGCGCTCGCCGCGGCCGACGCGCTGCCGGTCGGCGGGGGCGGCGCAGGGGCGGCGGCGAGATCCGTGGGCGCGGTCACGCGATCCGCCGAGCCGCACTGGCGCGCGGCGACGCAGTCGAGGTACGCGCGCGTCGTCACCTCGAGCTTGTCGAGGAAGACGCGGCGCGTGAGCACGACCATCCGCGCCTCGGCCGCCTCGCCGAGCGCGTATTTCCCCGGCGCGACCTCGACCATGTCGTCTGGCGCGGTCGACGGGAGCGCGCTCGCCGAGCCGCTCGACGTCGGCGCCGCGCTCGGCGCGACCGCTACGTGCGCCGCGCCGGTGGACGTCGTGAGCTGCGAACGGGCGCGCGAATGGGCGCTCGCGCTCGGGCCGAAGTTGATCCGGAAGTCACGCCCGCGCCCCGCGTCGTCCGGGCCGCTCGAGCGCACGAAGAAGTAGAGGACACCGGCGCCGAGCGCCACCACGACGCCGACGTACGGCGCGACGCTGGACCTCTTCTTCGCTCGCGCCGACGTGGGCAAGAGCGTGAGCTCGCCCGACGCGCGTGACGGCGGCGCGGGCGGCAGGCGCGCGTGGATCGGCGTCTCCGCCATCGGGTCGGCCGCGCGCGCGGACGCGCTGCGCTTGGCGGAGCTCGACGCGGCGTCCGGTGAGCTCGGCGCCTTGTCGCGGTTGTCGACGACGACCGCGGGCCTCGCCTCGCCGAGCGACTCGACCGGCATCGTCGCGCCGAGATCGCTCGGCAG
>DASYCF010000618.1:0-7944 GCA_036500365.1 Byssovorax sp. | reverse complement strand
GTGATGGAGTTCGTGCAGGGCGAGACCATCGCCGGCCTGTCGAAGTCGCTCAAGAAGCGCAACGATCCGCGCTACCCCGTGCCGATCGCGTGCGCGATCGTCTACGGCGCGCTCATGGGCCTCCACGCGGCGCACACCGCGACAGACGCGTCCGGGCAGCCGCTCGGCATCGTGCACCGCGACGTGTCTCCGCAGAACATCATCGTCGGCGTCGACGGCGTGCCCCGCGTGCTCGATTTCGGCGTCGCGAAGGCGCGCGTGCGCATCCAGACCACGCAGGAGGGTCAGGTGAAGGGCAAGCTCGCCTACATGGCGCCCGAGCAGCTCTCGGGCGACGTGACGGTGCGCACCGACGTGTACGCGGCGGGCATCGTGCTCTGGGAGCTCCTCACCGGCGAGCGCCTGTTCCCGGCCGAGACCGAGATGCAGCTCCTCGACCGCATCCTGCACGGCACGATCGCTCGGCCGGGCGACATCTCGCCGCACGTGACCGGCGCGCTCGACGCCGTCGTGATGCAGGCGCTCGCGCGGGATCCGAACGCGCGCTTCGGCAGCGCGCTCGAGATGGCGCGCGCGCTCGAGCAGGCGTCGCGGCCCGCCTCGCAGACCGAGGTCGCGACGTGGCTGACGCGCGTCGCCGGTGATCGCCTCGCGAAGCGCCGGCAAAAGGTCGCCGAGATCGAGCAGGGCGTCGTGCCGGGCCTGCCGCGCGGCGCCTTCGGGCTGCCGCGCATCGGCGCCGGGGACTCGTCGCAGGACCTGCAGTCCGTCGGCGCGCACACGCTCCCGGATCGAAAGCCGAACTTCAACTGGTCGATCCCGGCCTCGCTCGCGGCGCTGGCCATCGGCGCGACGGCCGCGGTCGTCGTGTATTGGGCGCACCACGGCGAGCCCGTGACGGCAGCAGCGGCGGCCGCCTCGAGCGCGGCGCAAGCGACGGTCGCCTTGCCCGCGCCGAGCGCCGCGCCCGCGACGACCACGCCCGCGGCGACCGCCGCGCCCGCAGCTCCGGCGCCACCCGCGACCGCGACGGCGGCGCCGACGGCGAGCGCGCGAGCGGCCGAGTCCGCGAGCGCGTCGGCGCCGACCGCGAGGCCCGCTGCCGCCTCGCCGCCGCAGCCGAGGCCCGCGGCGAAGAAGGCCGCGGCCGGCAGCGCCGACGATCTGCGCTCCTTGATGGACTCGCGGAGGTAGCGTGCGCCGCCCGGGACTCGCCGCGTCGTGCCTCGTCGCCGCGCTCATGATCGCGCCCGCCGCGCGCGCGCAGACCGATCCCGCCGTGGCGGAGAAGCTCTTCCGCGAGGGCAAGGCGCTCTTCGACAAGAAGGAGTACCCCGAGGCCTGCGCGAAGCTCGCCGAGAGCCAGCGCCTCGACCCGGCGAGCGGCACGCTGCTCGCGCTCGCCGTGTGCCACGAGGCCGAGGGCAAGCTCGCGACGGCGTGGGGCGAGTACACGAACACCGTCTCGCTCTCGCACAAGGACGGCAACCCAAAGCGCGAGAAGGCCGCCGCCGCGCGCGCCGCGCTCATCGAGCCGAAGCTCTCGTACGTGACGTTCGAGGTCGCGCCCGCGTCGGCCACGCTCGACGGCTTGGTGCTGAAGAGGGACGGCACCGTGCTCGGCGCCGCGAGCTGGCACGACGTGCCGATCGACCCGGGCGAGCACACGGTCGACGTCACCGCGCCCGGCAAGAAGCCGTACACCGCGAAGTTCACGGTCGACGGGCACAGCACGACGGTGAACGTGCCCGGGCTGGCCGACGCGCCGAAGCCGCCTCCGCCTCCTCCACCGCCTCCGCCGTTCCCCTGGCGGACCGTGGGCTTCGTCACGGCCGGCGTCGGGCTCGCGACGCTGGTCGTCGGGAGCGTGCTCGGGGGCGTCGCCATCGCGAAGAGCTCGGACGCGAAGTCGCGCTGCACCGAGTCGATCTGCACCGACGCCGGCGCGATCGACGAGAACAACACGGCAGGCGGCCTCGCCGACACGTCGACGGCGATGTTCGTCGTCGGTCTGCTCGTCGGCGGCGGAGGCGCGGCGATCGTGCTGCTCAACCCGCCGCCGAAGACGCCGGCGAAGGCTGGCTTCACGTTCGCGCCGGGGCCGGGTGACGTCGGCGCGTCGGTGGGGTGGAGGTTCTGATGCGCCGCTCCGCGCTCTTCGCCGCGCTCGTGCTCGTGTCGGGCTGTCGCGCCATCGCCGGCGTCGAGGACCTGCAGCTCACGAACCCGCCGTGCGACGGCGTGGCGACGGATCTCGACAACGACCCGAAGAACTGCGGCGCGTGCGCCCACGACTGCCTGGGCGGCGCGTGCAGCGGCGGCGTGTGTCAGCCCGATCTGCTCATGCCGCTCGAGAACGGCGAGACCGTCCTCAACCTCAGCAAGCCGAACGCCGAGCTCTTCGTGTTGACGGACTACGAGGTGATCGCGTGCCTGCCCGATCGCTGCCAGGGCACCATCGCTTATCCGGTGAGCCTGCCGCAGGCGCGCTTCATGGACTACACGTTCGTCGTCGATCCGCAGACGAGCGACATCTACTATGCCTCCGTCAACGGGTCCGGCGGCGCGGGGAAGTTCTCCGTGCGTGACAGCGGTCCGCCGCGCGACATCGTCACGAACTTGATCAGCCCGGGGCAGCTGTCGCTCGCGGACGGGCACCTGTTCTACGTCGACTACGGCGGACAGAGCGCGGACAACGGGGTGGTCGGCACGTGCAACGCGCCCGACTGCTCGACGACGACGACGCTCCAGGATCCCTCGGCGCACCCGTTCGGCGCCTACCTCGTCGGGAGCGACGTCTACTTCATCGCCGTCGACGAGAGTCAGGGCGGCCCCGTGGAGCTCTTCAAGTGCGCGCTCGCCGACGACTGCGCGACGCCGACCGCGATCTCGCAGCCCGGCGCGCTGCAGGGCTTCTACGGCTCGCTCGCGCAGGTGTCGGACGGGTTCGTCCTGAACTCGTTCGCGTCGCTCCTTCACCTCGGCTTGGACGGCTCGGTGAAGGAGATCGTCACGCACGCGAAGTCCCCGGACTATCTGTCGTCCGACGGCAAGTCCGTCGTCGCCTGGTGCGACAAGGACTCGCTCACCGTGTACACGCTCGACACGTCGAAGCCCGACGCGAAGCCGACCGCCATCGTCGTCGAGACGGACACGCCGGTCGCGACCGCGATCGACGACACGACCGTCTATTACGGCACGGGCTCGCGCGTCGAGCGCGTCGCCCGCTGAGCCTCAGCTCGCGGTCGGGCGCGGGTAGGGGAACGCGTCGGTCGCGACCGTCGGCTCGAGGTCGTGGAAGCGGCGCAGGTCGAGGACGAGCTTGTCGCCCTCGTCGGTCAGCACGTCGGCGTGGCGCGCGCCCCACACGATCTCGTCGTGGTAATAGGTGTGCCGCGCGTGGACGGGCTGCACCGTCGTCTCGTCCGTGCCGACGACGCTGACGAAGAGCTCGATCTCGTCTTTGATCAACGACTCGGGCGTCGCGCCGAGGAGCGGGCTCACGCCGGTGATCGGGTGCATGACGCTCCACGATCGGCTCATCGCCTGCGACCGATCGCGCGCGAGCACGAGGTCGTACAGGCGGTAGAACGTCATGCCCTCGGCCGTGACCTCGGTGCGCACGAGCGAGACGCGCATCAGCGCCTCGACGATGAGGTTCGCCCGCTCGTTGCCGACGCGGAACATCAGCGTCGGCACGCCATCCATGAGCGTGATCACGGCCTCGCGCGAGAACACGATGCGGCCCGTCGAGCGCGAGAACTTCGCGAAGACGAGCCCCGTCACGAGCGCGGTCGTGAGCATGCCGACGACCGACTCGGCGACGACCATCGCGTGCGCCGCGCCCGTGTGCGGGTACATCGCGCCGTAGCCGATCGTGCCCATCGTCTGCACGCTGAAGAAGAACGCGTCTTCGAACGAGCGCCGGCGCACGCCGGTGACGCCGCCCGTCACGACGTAGCCGCACGCGAAGAGCGCGTTCAGCGCGAGGTAGACGGCGACGATGCCGCCGAGCGTGGCCGACCAGCGCAGGCGCAGCGTCGCGTGGTAGACGTCGCCGAACAGCTTCTTGCGCGCGCCGACGACCTCGACGTTCGCCTGCTCCCGCGCCGAGGTGTGCGCCATCGGGGCGATTGTCCCGCGCGGCGGCGCCCGGGAGCCACTTTCCGGCGTCAGTGCTTGTGCTTGTGCCCGCCGCTCTTCGCGCCGCCGCTCGCGGCCTTGGGCGCGCTCGGATCCCAGTTCTTCGTGATCTCGCACGTGTTGGCGTCGATCTCGCGGCGGTACTCGTCGTGCCCGTCGACGCGGAGGCTCCACTCGCCCTTGGCGCGCGTGTCGGTCTTGCCCCCGCTGTTGTGCGCGGCGTCCTCGTAGATGAGCCGGCCGATCGCGTTGCCCGGCACGCCGGTCGCGACGGCGGCCTCGAACGCCTTCACCGCGGTGCAGCCGGGCCGCGCGTCGAGCTCGCGGCCGAAGAAGTCCGAGTCGAGGTGCATGGCCCCGTGCGGGCTCGCGTCGGCGATGAGCTCTTTGTCGCCGACGCGCATGCGGATGACGACCTCGATCTTGTCCTTGCCGGGCGGCTGCGACGGGTCCTTGCCGCCGAACTCGAACTCGAAGCTCGCCTGGTGCTCGCCGTCGATGTCCATGGTGCCGTTGTGGAGCTGGAACGCGTCGACCCCGTAGAGCTTGGCGCCGGGCTGCAGCTCGTGCGCGAGGGCGACCGCGTCGGGGATCAGCTCGGTCACGTCGGCGTGGCGGCGGTCCTTCACGTGAAAGGGCCGCGTCCACGTGCGGCTCTCGTGCCAGTCGTGCGACGGCGCGGTCGGCTTTGCCGGGCCGTTGTCGGACGGATCGGCGGCGCGCGTGGCGGGATGCGAAGGCGACGACGGCGCGTCGGACGAGGCCTCGTCGTGTGCGACGCGTCGCGTGATGAACAGCGCGGCGCCGCCGCAGACCGCCGTCAGCAAGAACAGCCCGAGGCAGCCGAGGCCGCCGTACTTGATGAGGTCGTTGTCCTTCATGCCCCTCTTGTCGGTGCGAAGACGCGCGAGTTGCGCGGAATGTCGACCGTCCGCCGCCGCGGAGCGTCGCACGCCGCACGCCCCCGGCCAACACCCGAGGCACGCGGCTCAGGATCCTCCGCCTCTGCTGGGAAAGGCATCGCGGACGCGGAGCGATGCGCGCCGCAGCGCGCGCCTCGAAAGCCGTCCAAGATCAAATCGGAGGGACGTCGCTGAGGCGGGATGATGCGGCGTCAGACGGGTGCGACGGCGAGCAGCGGAGCGCAGCCGCACATGGGTACGGCGAGCACCGCAGCGGAGCCGCCGCGCCCGTATGGCGCCGCAGCGCCCGCCTCAGCCCTCAGCGCTTGCGGCGGGAGTCGAGCGGGACGACGCGGCCGAGCGCGACGACGCGGAGCGCGTGCGGGTGCACCTCGTACTGGTCCTGCTGCATCGAGAGCTCGGCGACGAAGCGCGCGCGCATGCGGCTCAACATCGGCAAGCGCTTCGACAGCACGTCCGGCAGGTACGCGGGGATGGGCCCCTCGGCGCCGGGGATCGACGCGAGCGCGCGCAGGAAGGTGTCGCCGAAGAGATCGCGCCGCTGGTAGTGCCGCTGCTCGAGCAGGATGCGCTCGACGTGCACGTCGAGGTAGCCCGTGTTCGAGGCCTTGCCGCTGTCGCGGAAGGCGTCGCGGAGCTGCTGCGTGAGGCGCTCGACGACGCTGCTCGAGCTCATGAGGCAGCCGCTCGCGAGGAGCTCGTTCACCGCGTCGACCGCGTTCTTCAGCTTGGCGTCGCCGCCGACGAACGGCGCGATCGCCGCGACGGTCGCCTTGAGCTGCTCGAGCTCGTCGAGCGGGAACGTGAGCTCGCCCGCCGTGAGCACGAGCGGCGGCGTGAACCGCCCGCGGTCGCCGACGGCCTCGAGCATCGCGCGCTGGAGCCCCGCGCCGTCGAGCACGTTGCCCCCCGCGAGCACGCCGAACGCGTCGTGCCGCGCGCGCGCCTCGTCCGGGTCCTTCGACGGCAAATCCAGCTTGGGGTCGAGCTCCTCGAAGCCGAGCTCGGCGATGAGCTCGGCCCAGTAGGCCTTGAGCCGCGGCGCCGCCTCGGGGTCGAACCAGAGGAGCTCCACCGCGTCGGTCGAATACGACGCGCGGCGGTCGACGGCGGCGGCGGCGGGCGCGGGCGGCGGCGGCGTCTTCGGCGGCTCCTGCTGCGACCAGTGCGGCGCAGCCGCGGCGTTCGAGGCGGCGGCCGCGCTCGACACGGAGCCGCCTGCGTCGATGGGCGGCGGCGCGACCGACGGCGCGCGCGACGGTGAGGGCTTGCCGAGCGACGAGCCGCCGGCCCATGGGCTGTCCGACGGCACGGGCGCGGGCGGCGCGACGAACGCGACGGGCGGAACGGGGACGAACGTCGCCGCGGCAGGCGGCGACGCGGGCGCTGCGCTGTTCGGCGCGAGCCACGCCGGGCCGATGTTGTCGCCGCGCGAGTCGGCGGCCGTCGAGTCGTTCGTCACGAGCCACGACGGCGTCGTCGCCTCGGCGCGGCGCGGGAGCTCGTGGATGACCGTGCCGCCGCTCGTGTCGCGCGAGGGCAAGGGCGGCTTCGGCAGCGGCTGCGCGGGCGAGCGGAACACGCTGCTCGGCCCCGCGCTCGCCGGCGCGAACGGGAGGACGCTCCGCGCGCCGGACGACGCCGCGCGGCCCGTCGCCGTCGCCGCCGTCTCGCCGCCGGTGTCGTCCGAGCTCGTGTCACGCAGCGACGGGAGGCCGGCCTGCGGCGCGGGGGCGACCTTGGTCCCGCCTCCGCCGCGCATCATCGGCGCGCGCGCCGAGATCGGCGGCGGCGCGCTCGACGTGTCGACCGTCACCTCGGGGCGCGCGGCCTGGGCGAGATCGTGATCGCTCCGCGCAGGCAGCCGCACGCCACGCCGCGGCGCCGGCTGCGCCGTCGTCGCCTCCTGCGCGCCGATCGGCGCCGAGCTCGTCATCATGTCGGGCAAGTCGACGGTCGCCGAGTCGGTGAAATCGCCCGTGCCGCGGCCCATGCGCTCGACGTCGGCCCACGTGAGCGGCTCGCCGGGCACCTCCATCGCCACGAGCAGGCGCCCGCTCTCGGGCGGGTCGTCGACGCGGCCGCGCCACGTGACGGTGCACTCGCCGCGGTCGGTGTCGATCATGAGCGTGTCGGCGAGGAGCGAGATCTCCTCGACGTGCTCGCCGCGCTCGAGGTACGCGACGGGGCGGATGCCGGGCAGGTTCGTCACGAGCCGCGGGTGCTCCGGGTGCAGGTTCTGCAGCACGATGCGCTCGTCTGCGCGGATGAGCTCGGGCTGCTGGTCGGCCGGCGCGCTGTTGAAGTAGCCCGCGTCGAGATCGGCGGGCACGGGCTCCATCGGCCTGCGGGCGCGCGCCCAGAGCTGCGCGTGACGACCGAGCAGGCGCGCGCGCGGCGGCCAGTTCGGCGCGATGGGCCCGTAGCCGGTCGTCGGCAGCACGTCCGAAGGCGACGAGAGCTGCGCGCCAGGGGGCTGCAAGTTCGGCACGGCGACGTTGCCGTACCCATCGGGCTGGGCGTCGCGCCCGCGCATGCCGATGGGGTTGTCCGTGTCGGGGCCGCCCGCCGCGCGCTCCCACCGAAGGGGCATCTTCGCGAAGCGCGGACCTTCGACGAGGCGCTGATCGGGCGTCCACGCGCGGTCGCACACGACGTCGATCGCCTTGTCGACCTCGGCCACGGTGAGGCGCGCCTGGAGCATGCGCACCGGCTCGCCGTTGGGCGCGAACGCGTGGCCGACGAGCAGCACGTCGGCGCGCGTCTTGAACGGCACCATGTCGCTCGGCGAGTGGAGGCTGCGCGCGGGGTCGTCGTTCCAGTACGCGTCTTCGTCGTTCGTCGGCTCTTGCTCGGGCGCGAGCTCGGCCTGGCCGGG
>DASYCF010000617.1:0-7228 GCA_036500365.1 Byssovorax sp. | reverse complement strand
GTCGTATTGCTGCGCGGGCATTCGGCCCGAAGTCTGCTTGGACGATGACACGCGAGATGAGCAATCCACGCGAGCGAACCCCGGAGCATCGAACGCCGCGCGGAGCGGCGAGCGTGGGCGTGTGCTCGTCGGAAAGCTGCGAGTCGTCGCGAAGCTCCGTTCGCGTGGCCGCCGCCGAAGACGTGCGGAACGAACTGCAACGCATCGAAGTTCCCTGAGCCGACCCTCGCGAACCACCATGCGCACCAGCAAAAATCGCCGCGTATTCTGGCAGGTCGGCTCCCTCGCGGCGGCGGCGGTCGTCCTGGCGTTCGCGGCGCGGAACGCGAAGCTCGATCAGGTCGCGGCGCTCGTTCGATCGATCGGGCCCGCGGCGTTGCTCGTGCCATTGCCGTTCTTGGTCGGCGTCGTGCTGCACGCGCTCGCGACGCGATCTCTGTTTCGGGTGCTCGGTCAGCGGCTGAGCCTGGGTCGCCTGCTGTCGTCGCTCATTTCGACCGAGGCAGTCGTCCGCAGCATGCCTGCTGGCCCCGCCGTGTCGGACGCCATGAGCCCCGCGCTCTTCCACCTCCGCGCCGACGCGCCGATCCCGGACGGGGTGGCGGTCGTAGCGGCCAAGAAGTGCCTCATCGTTCTCACCAACGGTGTGTACGTCGGGCTCGCGGTGGCGATCTCGCTGCGCACCCTTCGCGCGCTCTCGCCGAAGCTCCTCGGCGTGCAAGGGCTCGAGTACCTCGTGTCGGCGGCGGGGCTCGCGCTCGCGATCGGGGCGCTCGGGCTCGCTGCAGCGCTGCGCTCCGGCGGTGTCGCGGGGCTCATCCACAAGCTGCTGACGAGGGTCCCGCTCGCGGGGCTCCGCGCGTGGCTCCTCGCGCGCGAGGCGGCCTTCCGCGCGACCGACCAAAAGCTCGGCGCCGTCTTCGCCAAGACGGCCGATGGCGCCGCGCGGGGCGCGCTCCTGCTCGTGCCCGCGACGCTCGAGTTCGTCGTCGTGTGGCTGCTCGAGGCGGCCGAGACGTGGCTCATCCTGTGCTTGCTCGGAGTCGACGTCGGCGTTCGCGAGGCGCTCGCCGTCGAGATCGTCGCCTCCCTGCTTCGTTCCCTCGCGTTCATCGTGCCCGCCGGCCTCGGCGTGCAGGACGCCGGATACATCGCCGTGCTGGGCGGGCTCGGTGTGCCCGACGCGCCCAGCGTCGGTGTCGCCTTCGTGCTCATCAAGCGCGCGAAAGAGCTCTTGTGGGTGGGGATTGGCTACTTGCTCTTCGTAGTTCACCGCGATGGGTGGACGGCCAAAAGCGGCCGCGCCCCGAAGCAAGACGACGAACGCGCGCGCTCCGACGAACGCGCGCCCATGCCGAGGACGTCCGAGGCAATCGCGTTGGGGGCTTCGAACTCTCCCTGATCCATCCACTGGGTCATGGCCATTCGAGGTCGACTCCGCAAGGAGGAGCCATATGTCGCGCGCGAAGAAGATCCTCTTCATCTGCGGTTCGATCAACCAGACGACGCAGATGCACCAGATCGCGAAGCAGCTGCCGGAGTACCGGCACGTGTTCTCTCCCTACTACGGCAACGCGGATTTCGACCTCCTGCGCCGCGCGGGCATGCTCGAGTACACGATCGGCGGGAACAAGCTCCGCAGTCGGTGCTTCGATTACCTGCGGAGCCATGACCTCGCCGTCGACGACGGCGGTCAGTCGCCGGACGTCGACCTCGTCTTCAATTGCAGCGACCTCGTCCGCCCGAAGAACCTCCGGGGCCGCCGCGTCATCCTCGTGCAAGAGGGGATGACCGACCCGGAGAACGTCCTCTTCCCGCTCGTCCAGCGCTTCCGATGGCTCGACGGCTGGTGGGCTGGCACGAGCGCGACGGGCCTCTCGGACCAGTACGACAAGTTCTGCGTGGCGAGCGAGGGCTACCGCGACCTCTTCACGCGACGCGGCGTGCGGCCCGAGAAGCTCGTCGTCACCGGCATCCCCAACTTCGACGACGTGCGGCGCTTCCGGCAGAACGAGTTCCCCATGCGCGACTTCGTGCTCGTGTGCACGTCCGACATCCGCGAGGTGTTCGGCTGGGAGAACCGGCGCGCGTTCATCGAGAAGGCGCGCGAGATCGCCAACGGGCGCACGCTGGTCTTCAAGCTGCATCCGAACGAGAAGCTCCCTCGGGCCACGCGCGAGATCGCCGACTACGCGCCCGAGGCCATCGTCTACACCCAGGGCAACTCCGAGCACATGGTCGCGAACTGCGAGGTGCTCATCACGCAGTACTCGTCGCTCGCGCACGTCGGCCTCGCCCTCGGCAAGGAGGTCCATTCGTTCTTCGACACGGCCGAGCTCCGAAAGCTCGTGCCGATCCAGAACGGCGGCACCAGCGCGCGCGCCATCGCGGCGGTCGCGCGCGACCTTCTCGGCGACGCGCCCGCGCGTGTCATCGAACAGCCCGCCGTCGCCGCGCAGGCCGCCCTCGCGCCCGAGCCGCCGCCAAGCCGTCGCCGCGCCGACGCCGGCGGCGCTCAGCCGGTCACGCGGGCGCCATGAGGCCGCTCGTCGTCGTGCAGGCGCGCACGGGTTCGACGCGCCTGCCGAACAAGGTGCAGCTGCCGCTCGCGGGCGCCTCTCTCCTCGAGCGCATGGTCGAGCGCGTCCAGGCGGCGGAGACGCCCATCGACGTCGTCGTCGCGACCACGACCGACGCGAGCGACGACGCGATCGTCGAGCTCTGTGCGCGGGCTGGACTCGCGTGCTTCCGCGGACACCCGACGGATCTCCTCGCGCGGCACGTCGGCGCCGCCCGCGCGCAGGGCGCCGAGCACGTCGTGAAGATCCCATCGGACTGCCCGCTCGTCGATCCCGGCGTCATCGATCTCGTCCTGGCCGAGTACCTCGCCTCCCCGGGTCGATACGACTTCGTGTCGAACCTGCACCCTGCCACCTGGCCCGACGGCAACGACGTCGAGGTGATGCCGCTCTCCGCGCTCGAGATCGCGCTCCGTGAGGCGACGCGGCCGCTCGAGCGCGAGCACACGACTCCCTTCCTGTGGGAGAGGCCCGAGCGCTTCCGCGTCGGCAACGTCGCCTGGCCGACCGGACGCGATCTCTCGATGTCCCATCGATTCACGATCGATTACGCAGAGGACTACGAGTTCGTCCGCGCCGTGTACGACGCGCTCTGGACGCCCGCGCGGCCCGTCTTCGGGCTCGACGACATCCTGGCGCTCTGCGATTCGCGGCCGCGCGTCTTCGAATTGAACTCCAAGTACGCAGGCGTGAACTGGTACCGGCACCACCTGGGCGAGCTCAGGACGGTGCCGGCGTCCGCGACGCGAGGGCTCCCGGCATGACGAACGAAACGAAGGCGGAGCTCGAGCGCCTCGCGCTGCGCGTCCGCGAGCACGTGATTCGACTCTCCACCGACGGAGGCTGCTTCATCGGCGCGTCGCTCTCGTGCGCCGACCTCGTCGCGTACCTGTACACGCAGGTCCTCCGCGTGACGCCGACCACGCTCGCCGACCCCGACCGCGACTCCTTCTTCCTCTCGAAGGGGCACGACGTCCCTGCGCTGTATGGCACGCTCGCCGAGCTCGGCTTCATGCCGAAGGAGCGCCTGCAGAACCACCTGAAGACGACGGACAAGGTGTATTGGCACCCGAACCGCGCGGTGCCCGGAGTCGAGTTCCACTCGGGCTCGCTCGGGCACCTGCTCTCCGTCGCCATCGGCGTCGCCCTCGACGCGAAGATGCGGCGGAGCCCGGCGCGCGTGTTCGTCGTCCTCGGCGACGGCGAGCTCGACGAGGGCAGCATCTGGGAGGGCTGCCTCGTCGCGTCGGCGTTCAAGCTCGACAACCTCGTCGCCGTCGTCGACCGCAACGAGTTCCAGGCGAACATCCGCACGGAGGAGCTCGTCCCGCTCGAGCCGATCGACGCGAAGTTTCGCGCGTTCGGCTGGAGCGCCGCGACGATCGACGGACACGACTTCGGCGCGATGGAGCGCGTGTTCGCCGAGCTCCCCGCCGAGTCCGGCCGACCGACCGCGGTCGTCGCGCGCACCGTCCGCGGCAAGGGCCTGCCGAGCATCGAGCGGCGCGCCGACCGATGGTTCGTCAACTTCACGAAGGACGAGGTGGCCATGCTCCTGAAGGAGCTCCACGGCGAGGCCGCGGCCGCGCTCACGTCCGAAACCCTGATGGTGCGTTGAGGCGCGTATGGCCACCTACGAAGAGGTCTTGAAGGAGCTCTGCGACGCCGACCCCGCCGTCGTCGTCATGACGGCGGAGAACCGCGCCGCGATCCGCAACCTGCCGGCGTACCTCGGTCCGCGCTTCATCGACGTCGGCATCGCCGAACAGACGATGATCGGCGCCGCGGCCGGGCTCGCGCTCCGCGGGCGCATCCCGGTCTGCCACGCGCTGGCTACGTTCCTCACCCTGCGCGCGTTCGAGTTCATCCGCACCGACGTCGGCATCGGCGCCCTCCCCGTGAAGCTCGTCGGCGGCGTGCCCGGCTTCTTGTCCGAGGCCAACGGTCCGACGCACCAGGCCATCGAGGACGTCTCGATCCTGCGTGGGATTCCACGGATGCAGGTCGTCTGTCCCGCCGACGAGGTCGAGCTCGCCGCGTGCCTCACGCCGGTCGTGAAGAGCGGCGCGCCTTGCTACGTGCGGCACTGCGCGCTCAAGGCTGCAATCGAGCACAAGACGCCATTCGAACTCGGCAAGGCGGAGACGTTCGGCGCAGGCGGCGACGTGACCATCCTCACGTATGGCTTCTTGCTCCGCGAAGCGCTCGAGGCGAAGCGGCTCCTCGAGGCGAAGGGCCACGCGGTCGCCGTCGTCGACCTGCGCTCGCTCTCGCCGATCGACGAGGCGGCGCTCGTGCGAGCGGCGAAGTCGCGGCTCGTGGTCACCGTCGAGGATCATTTCAAGATCGGCGGGCTGTACTCGATCGTCGCCGAGAACTACCTCGCGCGGCGCATGGCGCCCCACGTGCTCCCGATCGCGCTCGACGCGCGCTGGTTCGCGCCCGCGCTCCTCCCGGACGTCCTCGCGCACGAGGGGTTCCGCGGCGACCAGCTGGCCGAGCGCGTGCAAGCTGCCCTGGCACCCTGAAGGAAGAGGCATATGAAGGCTCACTACCCCGACATCACTCGCTCGAACGAGCTCTGGGAGCGCGCGGTCGGTCTGATCCCGCACGGCTCGCAGACGCTCGCCAAGGGACCTGGCCAATGGGTGCGCGGCGTCGCCCCCAAGTACCTCGCGCGCGGCAAGGGCGGCCGCGTCTGGGACGTAGACGGCAACGAGTACGTCGACCTCGTGATGGGCGTCGGCCCCATCTCGCTCGGGTACGCGTATCCGGTCGTCGACAAGGCCATTCAGGCGCAGCTCGCCGACGGCATCACGTTCTCGCTCATGCACCCGCTCGAGGTCGAGGTCGCCGAGCTCGTGCGCGACGTCGTGCCGGGCGCCGAGGCCGTGCGCTACAGCAAGACCGGCTGCGACGTGACGACGGCCGCGGTGCGCCTCGCGCGCGCGTTCACGGGCAAGAACAAGGTCCTCTGCTGCGGCTACCACGGCTGGCACGACTGGTACATCGGCGTCACCGACCGCAACCGCGGCATCCCGCAGGCGACGCAGGATCTCACCTTCACGTTCCAGTACAACGACGCGCAGTCCGTGGAGGACGCCTTCGACGACGACATCGCGTGCGTCATCCTCGAGCCCACCGTGTTCGAGGCGCCGAAGCCCGGCTTCCTCGAGAAGGTGCGCGAGCTCTGCGATCGCCACGGCGCCCTCCTCGTGTTCGACGAGATGTGGACGGGCTTTCGCATCGCGCTCGGCGGGGCGCA
Source organism: Byssovorax sp. (assembly GCA_036500365.1). Taxonomy (GTDB): domain Bacteria; phylum Myxococcota_A; class Polyangia; order Polyangiales; family Polyangiaceae; genus DASYCF01. Next base: position 1,384 of record DASYCF010000617.1, on the reverse strand, counting down.
GCAGGCGTTCGGCGTGCGCGCCGATCTGGCCTGCTTCTCGAAGGCGGTCGCCAACGGCATGCCGATCTCGATCCTCACGGGCAGGAAGGACGTCATGCGCCTGCTCGACAAGGACGTCTTCTTCTTCACGACCTTCGGCGGGGAGGCGCTCTCCCTCGCCGCAGCGAAGGCGACGATTCAGGAGCTCCGCGACAAGCGCGTCCCGGCGCGCCTCGCCGAGCAGGGTCAGAAGCTCAAGAGCGGCTATGTCGAGATCGCGACGGCCGCGGGTGTCGGCGAGCTGACGTCGTGTGTCGGATATCCATACAGGAGCCTCGTCACCTTCGCCGGCCCGGACGCGCTCTACATGAAGTCGTACGTCCAGCAGGAGATGCTGGCGCGCGGCGTCCTGTGGCAGGGCTTTCACACGATGTGCTTCACGCACACCGACGCCGACGTCGCCCTCGTGCTCGAGGCCTACCGCGACGTCCTCCCGATGCTGAAGGACGTGGTCGAGAAGGGCACGCTGAAGACGGCGCTCCGCGGGGAGCCGGTCGAGCCCGTGTTCCGCAAGACGACGAACTTCAACACGAAGCCGAAGGCAAAGTGACCGTGGCGAAGGCGGATCTCTTCTCGCTCGACGGGCGCGTCGCGATCGTGACGGGCGCGACGGGCCTCCTCGGCCGGCATCACGCCCGCGCCCTCGCGCACGCCGGCGCGAGCGTCGTCGTCACCGACGTCGACGAGGAGCGGTGTCGCGCGTTCGCGGCCGAGCTCGCGCGCGAGGTCGAGCGCGACGCCGCGACCGGCGTCGCCGCCGACGTCACGAAGAAGACGAGCGTCGAGGCGCTGCTCGGCGCGACGCTCGCGCGGTTCGGCCGGGTCGACGTGCTCGTCAACAACGCCGCCGTCAACGACATGTTCGAGAGCCCGCAGGCGGGCGCCGAGCTCTCGAGGTTCGAGAACTATCCGCTCGAGCTCTGGCAGAGGTCGCTCGACGTCAACGTCACGGGCACGTTCCTCTGCGCGCAGGTCGTCGGCGCGGAGATGGCCCGCCGCGGCCGCGGCAGCGTCGTCAACATCGCGTCGACGTACGGGATCGTCGCGCCCGATCAGTCGATCTACGAGCGGCCCGACGGCACGCAGTCGTTCTTCAAGTCGGCCGCGTACCCCGCGACGAAGGGCGCCGTGATCTCGCTCACGCGCTTCATCGCCGCGTATTGGGGCAAGTCCGGCGTGCGCTGCAACTGCATCTCTCCCGGCGGCGTCGAGAACGGTCAGGACGCCTATTTCATCGAGAACTACGCGGCGCGCACCCCGCTCGGCCGCATGAGCCAGCCGACGGAGCTCGCCGGCGCCCTCGTCTTCCTCGCGAGCGACGCGTCGAGCTACGTCACCGGCTCGA
>DASYCF010000616.1:0-1798 GCA_036500365.1 Byssovorax sp. | reverse complement strand
CAGCTCTACGACGTCGGCGAGCACGCCGGCTCGACCTACCTCGCGCTCGAGTACCTCGACGGCGAGTCCCTCCGCGAGCGCGCGCGCCGCGAGCAGCTCAGCCTCGACGAGATCCTCCGCATCGTCCGCGCGATCGCCGACGCGCTCGTCCACGCGCACGCCGCCTCGGTCCGCCACTGCGACCTCAAGCCGAGCAACGTCATGCTCCCGCGCGACGGCCGCGTCCGCGTCGTCGACTTCGGGTTGTCGTCGATCGCCGGCGTCGGCGGCACCGCGGGCGGCACGCCCGAGTGGATGGCCCCCGAGCAGTGGCGCGCCGAGCCGATCACCGAGCGCGTCGACGTCTGGGCCCTCGCGGTCATGCTCCACCAGCTGGTCTGCCGCGGCGCGCACCCGTTCGGTCACGCCGAGGACAGCGCCGCCCGCCGCGTCACGGTGCTCGATCCGACCCGCGCGCCCGCGTCGCTCGAGGGCAAGGTGCCGGCGCCCGTCGCCGACCTCGTGCGCCGCTCGCTGGCGCGCGATCCGGCGATCCGGCCCCCCGCCACCGAGTGGGCGCTCGTCCTCGACCGCGTCCTGTCCGGCCAGCCGGCCGTCCCCACCGGCGGCGAGGCGCCCTATCGTGGCCTCACGGCCTTCGACTCCGCGAGCGCGCACCTGTTCCACGGCCGCGACGCCGACATCGACGGGCTGCTCGAGCGCCTGCGCGACGCGACGATGCTCGCGATCGTCGGGCCGTCCGGCGCCGGCAAGAGCTCGCTGATGCACGCCGGCGTGATCCCGCGCCTGCTCGCGCGCGAGCGCTGGACGGTGATCGCGGTCCGACCCGCCACCGACCCGTTCCACGCGCTCGCGAGCCGCATCGCCGAGGCCGACGGCACTCCGGAGGCCGAGCGCGCCGAGCGCGTGGTCGTGCTGGCCCACGAGCTCCGCGCGACGCCGACCCTGCTCGCGCTGCGCCTGACGACGATCGCGCTCGCGACGAACACGCGCGTCCTCCTCGCGATCGACCAGCTCGAGGAGCTGTTCACGCAGGGTATCTCCGCCGGCGACGCCGCCGCGTTCGTCGCGATGCTCGCGAAGACGTCGGACGAGCCGTCGGATCCCGTCCGCGTCGTCATCACGCTGCGCGACGATTTCTCCGGGCGTGTCCACGGGTTGCGCGACGTCTTCGTGCTGCGGCCGATGACGGCCGTCGAGCTCCGGCGCGCGATCGCGGCCCCGCTGGCGCACACCGGCTTCAAGTTCGAGGACGAGGCGATCGCCGACGACATGATCGCCGAGCTCGGCGGCGACGCGAACCTGCCGCTCCTCCAGTTCGCGTGTCGGGCCCTGTGGGACGCGCGCGACACCGAGCGCCGCGTCCTGTCGCGCGCCGCGTACGTCGACCTCGGCGGCGTCGCCGGCGCCCTCGCGCGCCACGCCGACCGCTTCCTCGCCGGCCTGTCGGTCGAGCAGCGCGCCGCGACCCGCACGCTGCTGCTGCGTCTCGTGACGTCGAACGCGACCCGCCGCATCGTCGAGCGGTCCGCCGTGCTCGCGGACCTGCCTGACGGCGACGCCGTGCTCGCGAAGCTCGTCGCGGCTCGCCTCGTCGTCCAGCGGCGCGGCGACGGCGACGGCGCGGTGTACGTCGAGGTCGTGCACGAGTCGCTGCTCGTCGCGTGGGGGCAGCTGCGCGAGTGGATCGACCGCACCGCCGACCAGCGCGCCTTCCTCGACGAGCTCGCGGAGGCGGTCACCGTGTGGGTCCGGCGCGGGCGCGCCGACGGCGCGACCTGGCCCGAGGCGGAGGTCG
>DASYCF010000615.1:0-3640 GCA_036500365.1 Byssovorax sp. | reverse complement strand
GGCCGAGCATGCCGAAGGGCGAGCCCGCGCTCATCGGGTCGCCGCGGCTCGACCACACGGCGGCGCCCAGGCCGCGCTGGTGCACGCGCCGCACGAACTCGTGGAGCAGGCGGCTTTTGCCGACGCCAGGCGCCGCCGTGACGACGACGGCGCGCGCGAGCGGCTCGCCGAAGCACTCGTTCATGACGACGTCGAGCATGCCGAGCTCGCGCTCGCGGCCGATGCACGGCGTCGGCCTTCCGAGGAGGGTCCGCGTCGAGTCGAGCGGGTCGCGCTCACCGCGCAGGAACGACACGCCGGCGCTCGTCTTTCCGGGCACGCGCTGCGAGATGGCCTCGGCCGGCGCGAGGTCGAAGCGCGCGTCGAGCAGGCCCGCCGTCACCTCGTCGACGAGGATGTTCTGCGCGCCGCCGCCGTCGGTCTCGCCGTCGTCGCGCTGCTCGCGGAGCATCTGCGCGGCGCGGTCGATCACGTCGCCGAGGGGGATCTTGCCCGCGAGCACGCCGCGGCCGGTCGCGAGGGCGATGGCGTTTCGCGGCAGGAGCGCGCGCATCGCGATCGCGCAGCGCGCGGCCTGAGCCGCCTGATCGGTCGCGCTCGCCTTGCCGCCGAGGCTCGCGACGAACGAGCCGTCGACGAGGCGCTCGAGCTGCGCGCCGAACGGGGCGAGGCCGTGCGAGAGGTGCCGCCACGACGCCGCGAGCGCGTCGTCGCTGCGCGTGGCCTCGTCGGGGTCGATCATCTCCGGCTGCGCGGCGAGCACGACGCAGACGAGGCGCTGCTCGGTCGCCGTGATCGATCCGGTGAGCGAGCGGCTCGACGGCGCCTCGACCTCGCCCTGCGTGCGCGCGATCGTCTCCTCCGACTCGAGGTGCGCGGCGACGGCGGCGCCGTTCGCAGGCCGCTGCCCGGGCGTCTTCGACAGCATGGACTGCACGAGGTCGGCGATGGATCGCGGCACCTCCGGGCGGAGCTCGTCGACGCGCGCGGGATCCTCGAACAGGAGCTTCGCGGCGACGGCGAGGAGATCCTCGCCCGCGAACGGCGCGCGCCCCGTGAGGCATTTGTAGAGGACGCACCCGAGCGAGAAGACGTCGGCGCGGGCGTCGATCGAGCGATCCCCGCGCGCTTGCTCGGGAGACATGTAGCCCGGCGTGCCGAGCATCGCGCCCGTGCGCGTGGCGAGCCGCGTCGCCGCCGCCTGGTGCGCGATGCCGAAATCGAGGATCTTCACCTTCGCGCAGTCGTCGCCGACGAGGAACAGGTTCCCGGGCTTGATGTCGCGGTGGATGACGCCGCGCGCGTGGGCTGCGCCGAGCGCGTCGGCGACGCGCGTCATCATGGTGAGCGTCTCGGTGAGCGTGAGCCCCTTCTCGCGCAGGCGCGCGTGGAGATCCTTGCCCTCGAGCCACTCCATCGCGAGGTACTGCTCGCCGCTCGACGTCTCGCCGTGCGCGACGTAGCGGACGACCGCCGGGTGGCGCAGATCCATCATCACGCGGGCCTCGCGCGTGAAGCGGCGGTTGAAGTCGCCCGCGTCGGCGCGGAGGGTCTTCAGCGCGACCGGCTCGCCGGAGAGGCGGTCCTTCGCGCGATAGACCGCGCCCATGCCGCCCGTACCCGCGAGCCGCTCGATTTCGAAGCGCTCGGCGACTACATCTCCGGGGTTCATCCTGCTTGTGGCGGCGGCTCCCACGCGCGCGCCCGCGTCGACGGCTCGTCGCGTGCGCGATGAAGGCGCGCGACGCGCGCCGAAGGCGATCGGCCGCGCGTGCGGCCTCTCGGTGCCATCCTGATCCAAAGCGCACGCCGGCGCTAGCTCGGCCGCACGCGCCGCGCCGGAACTCGGTCCATCGGTTGGTGGAAAAAAAGGGCAGCTGCCGTTGCCAATGCGGGCGCGGGTCTGCGACAATTCGCGCCGCGAGGGTGGCGCGCGTACGATTCGAGAGGCGGGTTCGAGAGCTGCGTCGGCGCGCGCGTGCCGCCGCCGCGTCGGTCGCGCTCCTCGTCACGGCGGCGTCGGCCGCGTGCACGACCGTCACGCCTCCGCCGCGCCCCAAGGTCGTCGTCGTCCCACCCGACGGACCGCTCGCGGAGCGCTCGCTCGTGCGCGCGGTGGGCGACGAGCGCGTCTACGTCGTGCTCGACGGCGAGCGGCACCACCTGAGCGACCGGCGCACGCTCGAGGCGCTCGGCTTTCGCTACGACGCGATCATGGACCTGCCCGAGGCGCGCGTCGTCGCGGTGCCCGAGGGCTACGCGCTCGAGAGCGATCACGCGCTGTTTCAAGTCGGCGTCGCCGGCGCCACACCGCCGGACCGCACCCTCGTCCGCTCCCACGGCGACCCGCGCGTGTTCCTCGTCTTGCTCGGGCAGCGCCACTGGATCCGGCGCAAGGACAGCGTGACCGCGCTCGGCGTCGACGGCGATCACATCGTCGAGCTGCCGAACGATCAGCTCGCGAACATCCCCGAAGGGCCCGCGTGGTGAGCCGGGGTCCCGAGACGCGAACGCCGCGAGCTGCGCTTCAGCCGGCGCCGAGCCGGTCGTAGTCGCCCTCTTCCAGGCGAGCGCCGGCGAAAGCGAAGCACGCGCCGCCGCCCGTGACGACGAGCGCGACGTCGCGGCCGCCGGCCTCGTACTCGGCCCAGATGCCCTCTTCGATGCGCGGCGCGCCGGTGCCGAAGCGCTCGAACGACACGGGGAGGCGGCCCCGTCGCCGCAGCACGACGCCGCGCAGCTCGAGCGTCGCCGGCGGCTCTCCCGTCGCGTCGACCGCGGCGGGCGCGAGCCAGAACACCTCGCGGCGCGGCGCGGCGAACGCGGCGACGCCGTGCTGCACCGCGCCCTCGGGGGCGACGAAGAGCGCTCCGATCACGCGCCCGGACTCGCGCGCCACGAGCGCCCCGGCGAGCCAACGCTCCTCGCCGTCGCCGAGCACCACGTCGCCGACCGCGAGCGGGAGGCCGTCGAAGGCCGACGTCGGGGTCGCCCTGCGGCTCGCGCCGGGGCGGGACGCTCGATCCATGGCCCCATCTTCGCGCGGGCCGTCCATCTCGGGGTCGCCTTTCCGTCGGCGCGCAGCCGCGAAGCCCATCGACGCGGCGAAGAACGCCGTCGCAGCCATCAGCAGCATGAGGCTCACGGGCGCGCGCCCGCCTGCGCCGCTGAGATCCGCGCGACGAGATCGCGTGCCTGCGCCGTCGCGAGCTCGTAAGGGTCCGCGCCGGTCGCCGCTGGAAGCAGCGCGCCGATGATCGCCACCGCGTCGACGAGCGGCGCGACCGCGGCGATCCGCGCGGCGTCCACGCCGCCGATCGCGACGACGGGCAAGGTGGGTCGAGCCGCGCGCGCCCGGGCCGCCCGCGCCGCCAGCGCGTCGACCCCGACGACGTGCGACGGCCGCTCCTTGTTGCGCGTCTCGTAGATCGGGCCGATCGCGACGTAGTCGACGTACCCCGGTGCCGCGTCGAGCACGGCGTCGAGCTCCGCGTCGTCGTGCGTGGAGATGCCGACGCGCAGCCCAGGATCGACGGCGCGCGCGAGCTCCGGCGGTAGATCCTCTTGACCGACGTGCACGCCGGTCGCCCCGGCGAGCTGCGCGAGGTCGGCACGATCGTTCGCGAACAGCGGCACCTCG
>DASYCF010000614.1:0-2555 GCA_036500365.1 Byssovorax sp. | reverse complement strand
GAGGTAGTCGACGCACGCCGTGTTGCAGTCGGGGTGCTTCTGGCCGAGCGGGCAGCGGTAGCAGTTGGCCTCCGGCCCGTGCACGACGCCGCCGATCTTGCCCATCGTCGGCTCGATGAACCACCGGCGCAGATCGCCCGTGGCCGCGACCGCGCCCGCCGTCGAGCCGTGGTAGCTCGTGTGCCGGGCGATGATCTTCTGCTTGCCCGTGTAGAGGCGCGCGATCTTGATCGCGGCCTCGTTCGCCTCGGTCCCGCTCGTCGCGTAGAAGAACTTGTCGATGCCCTTCGGCATCACCTCGAGCAGCTTGAGCGCGAGCTTCGCCCGGACGTCGCACGTGTACGCGGGCGAGATGAACGCGAGCTCCTTCGCCTGCGCGCAGATCGCGTCGATGACGGCCTGGTTCTGGTGGCCGAGGTTCGAGCAGATGAGCTGCGACGACAGATCGAGGTAGCGCTTGCCGGCCGCGTCCCAGAAATAGACGCCCTCGGCCTTCGTCACGACCATGGGCTTCCACCCGCGCTGCGCGCGCCAGGTGCCGTAGGTGTGCCGCGCCGTGATCTCGCTGATGTCCTGCGTCATGGTGCGCGCGAATATAGTGCAAAGCGCGCGGCCCGGCGCGTTCGGCTAGCCTCGGCGACGATGCGATCCCTCGGGGCGTGCGGCGGATCGGACGCCGCGTCGACCGCGAGCGCAGGCGCCGGCGACGCCTCGGGCGGAGGCGAGGCGTCCTCGTCGTCGAGCCATTCAGCGACGAGCTCGACCGCGTCGACGGCGTCCAGCGTGAGCGCGAGCGCGACAGGCGGCGGACGCGCGAGCTCGACCGGCGTCGGGGCGCCGTCGGCGGACCCGCAGGCGTCACGGGCGGCGGCGGATCGAGCGCAGGCGGCGCAGGCGGCTCCGCGCGACGACGGGATCACGCACGGCCACGCCTGCACCAACCAGGTCTGCGAGACGCAGCGCGACCTCATCGCGAGCCAAATCCCTGGTGGACCGACGCGACGTGCGACTGACCCGCGCGCGTCAGTCGGCCTTGGCGACCGGCACGAGCTCCTTCGATCGCAGGTAGATCCCGGCGAAGCTCGCGATCGTGCGCTGCTGCTTCTCGTCGAAGAACACGGCGTCGCCGACGCGCAGGTAGCTCATGACGTTCTGCGGCGTCGAGGTGTGGCCGTTGCCGAAGAAGTGCCCGAGCTCGTGCGCCAGCGTCGTCGAGCCGGCGTACGCGGCGAGGATGACGAAGTGCCGCGACGGCCGGCTCACGGGGCGCCAGTGCACGCCCTGCCGGTGCAGCGCCGGCGTGTCGACGTCGCGCAGCGACGACACGAGGTAGACCGAGATGCGGCCGCGATCGATGGCTTGGCCGAGCTCGTCGCGATCGGCGCGCGTCTCGACGTGCGCGAGACGATCCGGCACGGGCGCGCCGTCCTCGCGCTGAAAGTGCACGCCGATCGGGCCGAACAGCATCTCGGCGCGCGCGATCTGCGCGTCGATCCAAGCGTTTGTCTGCGCGGGCGCGCCGTCCTCACGCGCGACGTGAATCGACAGCGTGAACGTGGCCTCGACCTTCGCGGCGGCGGCGGCCGAGGCGAGCGAGACCGACGCGAACACCGCGCAGCCGACGAGTGCGTGGCGCATCCGCTCCATCGAAGCGCACGCGGCGCCGTCCGTCAAAGCGCGGGCGCGTCGTCCGCGAGCATCGTGATCTCGACGCGGCGGTTCTTCTTCTTGTTCTCGTCCTTGTCGTTCGGGGCCGCGGGGTCGGCGCTCCCGTAGCCCGCGACGCTCCAGTGGTCGGCGACGAGCGGCCCGGCGCCGACGATGGCCGCGACGACCTCGCGCGCGTGCATGGCCGACACGCCGAGCGCGTCTTTGTACTGGCCGTCGTAGTGCTTGCCGTCGTCGGTGTAGCCGGCGACCTCGAACGGCTTGTTGACGAGGGTCGGCTCGGCCTTGATCGCCTCGGCGATCTTCTTGAGCGCGCCGCGACCGGGCTTCGAGATCTGGTCACCCTTGAACGACGAGAAGAGCATGTCGCCCGGCAGCGTGATGACGAGGCGCTGGCGCTTGAGGCCGACGGTCACGCCTTCTGCGGCGAGCTCGGCGAGCTTCTTCGTGAGGATGTCGGCGGCGGCGCGCGCGGACATGGCGGCCTGCTGGCGCTGACGAAACTCGGCGTTCGCGCGCTCGCGCTCCTCGAGGGTCGCGCTGAGGGGCGCCCCGCCCTCGGCGCGCTGCGCGATCTCGACCGCGCGGCGCCGATCGATCTCGCACGCGGTGCGCATCTGCTCGAGCTTGCCGTTCGCGGCGGCGACGTCGCCCTGCGCGCGCACGAGCTTGTCTTGCTGCCAGCCCCACTCTTCCTCGGTGTGTCCGCAGCCGAGCGCGAGCGCGATCGCCGCCAGGGCGAGGGTCGTGTGCAGGGCGCCGCGCACCGCGGAGCCGTCGTCGCTGGCCGTCATCGCGCGCGACGGTAACCCAGTTTTCGGCTAAATGGGTCGCGTATGGCGCATCGGATCACGCTCATCCCGGGCGACGGCATCGGCCCCGAGGTG
>DASYCF010000613.1:0-4497 GCA_036500365.1 Byssovorax sp. | reverse complement strand
GGTCGCTCGGCGCGGCGCCCTTGCCGTCGAACGCGTCCTCGAAGAACGCGCGCTGCCAGCCGGCGGTCGCGTCGCCGACGGCCGGCGGGCTCTTCAGCAGCGCGACCTCGGCGGCGCCGACGAACTCGCTCAGCGCGGCCTCGTACCGCGCGAGCTCCTTGCCGACGCGCTGCGCCTCGATCGCCGAGCTCGCCTGGAGCTCGCGGACGCGGAGCTCGCGCGCGTGCGCGGCCTGCACGCGCTTTTGGCCGAGGACGAGCGAGCCGATCGTCGCGACCGACCCCGAGAGGCCGAGGCCAAGCACGATGGCGACCGTCGCCATGCGGTGCTTCGCGAGCCATCGTCCCGCGCTCCGCAGCGGGCCCTCGGGCAGCGCGCTGACCGGCTCGCCGCCGAGGAACCGCCGCACGTCGTCGGCGAGCGCGCGCACCGACGGGTAGCGCTTGTTCGGCTCGAGCTGCGTCGCCCGGTCGACGATCGCCGCGATCTCGCGCGGCATCACGGGGTATCCCTTGCCCTGCGGCGGCGGGTCGCGCTTGCCGAGGAGCGCCTTCGACAGCACCTGCGCGAGCGTGGTGCCGCTGACGGCCTGCGCGAGCGTGACGCACTCCTGCAAGATGAGCCCGAGCGCGTACTGATCGCTCCGCGCGTCGAGGTCCATGTGCCGGCCCGCGGCCTGCTCGGGCGACATGTACGACGGCGTGCCGATCGCGGCGCCGATCACGGTGCGCTTCGCGTCGACCGGGCGGTTCGGGTCCTCGTCGCCGACGATGATGCCGGCCTCGAAGGCCTTGTCGCCGCTGCCCATCAGGCGCGCGACGCCCCAGTCCATCAGGTAGACCTCGTTGTGGCTGCCGATCATCACGTTCGCGGGCTTGAGATCGCGGTGGATGATGCCCTTCGCGTGCGCGAACTCGACGGCGTCGCAGACCTTGAGGAAGTGCTCGAGGCGCTTCTCGAGGGAGTGGTCGGCGTCGAGCGTCTTCCCCGCCTCGAGCGCGACGTGCGCCTCCTGGATCAGCATGTCGAGGTCGACGCCGCGGACGAGCTTCATCGCGTAGCCGACGGTGCCGCCGTCGGTCGCCTCGAGGCCGTAGACGGGGACGATGTTCGGGTGGTCGAGCTGCGCGGTGACCTGCATCTCGGCGACGAAGCGGCTCATCGCCTCGGCGTTGCGGGTCATCTCGGGCAGGACGGTCTTCAGCGCGACCTTGCGCCGGAGGAGCACGTCCCGCGCGATGCTCACGGAGCCCATCGCGCCCTCGCCGAGCTTCGAGATGGGCTCGAAGCGCGTGGTGGAGCCCGGCGGACGCGCGCCGCCGGCACCGCCGCCGGTCCCGCGCGTGTCGGGCAGCGTCACGTCTCCGGGACCGCTCGCGCGCGGGCGCGACGGCTCGAGCGAAGCCCACGCGTTGGTCGGCGCGGGCGCGCCGCCGCCGATCGTCGCCGCGAACGAGGCCGCGTCCGTCGGGCGCGTGATCTCGACGTCTCCGGTCGCGTGGAGCTCCTTCAGCACGCCGACGTCGACGGCCTGCGTCCGACCGAGGAACGCGAGGAACCCCTCCTGGCTCGCCCCCGGGCCGGCCTCGGCCACGTACGCGTCGTAGAGCGGCCGAAGGTCGATCTTCGCGACCTTGTCGACGCGCCGCTGCAGCTCCGCAACGTTCATTCCCCGCTTCCTGTGTATCAGACCGGCGCGTCACCCGGAAACTACCATGCCAGTCTCGGCGCCTCGGTCTACCCGACGGTGGGGCGGTTGACCCTCGCCCAGCTCGGCGTTCGGGGCGCGGCCTCAAGGGAACAGGCAGGTGCACTGCAGAACGCCGGCGTCGGCGACATCACAGGCGCCGCACGTGCAGAGCGACGTGGCGCACGGACAGGCGAGCTCGCCCGCGCAGGCGCTCGGGATGGGCGCGCACGCCGCCGACGTCGTGACGGTGTTGCAGCAGCCGCTCGTGTGGGTGCCGTCGGGGCAGACGCCCGCGTCGTTCGGCATGAGGCAAGGGCCGCCGCCCTCGGTCGTGACGACGCAAGCCTCACCGGCCGCGCACGTGGCGGCGCCGCAGGGCACGGCCGCGCCGCGCGACGCGCCGTCGCCGTCGGCGTCGACGTCGGCGCCGCAGGCGAGGGCGGCGACCGGGAGGAGCGCGATGGCGAGCGCGAACAGCGAACGGGCGAGGCGGCGCATGCGGCGAGTATGCCGCGCCGAGGTCACATGCGGCGCCCGATCGTGACGCCGCCGCCGAGCTCGATGACGCCGGGGATGCCCTGGAGGAGCCGCCCTTGACCCACGACGCCGAAGAGCCAGCGCTCGCCGAGCGGCGCGTGCAGCGCGAGCTCCGAGATCACACCGCCGAAGACGACGAGATCTGCCGCCATGTACGCGTAGCCCGCGCCCTGCCCCGTGCCGAGGTTCACGCCGCTGAGGTCGAGGCCGTGCGAGAAGTATCGAAACGAGAGGCCCGTGCGCAGCGAGAACCAGCGTGACTCCTCGGCGACGCCGAGCGTGACGATGCCGATGTCGGCGGCCCAGAAGCGATCGCCCGCGCCGTCGGTCCCGTGCACGGCGCCGAAATCTGCGCTGATCCACCCCGCGGGGTGCGCCCCCGCGGTGTCGGCCGGGTGAAACGGGACGGTCACGTCGAAGCCGCCGTTGCACGTGCGACCGGCGACCCAGGCGGCGCTCGAGCCCCATTTCCAGTGCGCGACGGGCGTGAGGCACTGCCCCGAGACCATGAGACGCCAGGGCTCGCGCGCCTGCGGCCGCCGGAGCTCGGGGAAGAGCTCGGTCATCGGCTCGCGCGTCGCCGCCGTCTGGAAGCGAGGCTCTGGGGGCGCAGCGGCTGGAGGCGGCGCGACGGCATCGCACGCGAGGTCGACGGCGCCGCGCGCGAGGATCGCGCCCGTGCCGCGATCGAGCGCGACGTACGCGATCTTGCCGGGCGGCCTCGCGTGGCTCGCGATCACGAACGCGTCGCCGTCGGCGGTCACCTCGACGTCGCCGCGCGCGGTCAGCGCCGCGTCCTTCGGCCCGAGCTCGACGCGCGCGCCCGTCAGCATGTCGACCGTGGCGGGCCGCACGCGCGCGGTGCAAACGACGTCGACCGCGTCGGGGACCGCCGGCGATGGCGCGCGCGGCGCGGGCGTGACGGCCTCGATCGCGACGGCGCGCGGCGCCGCCAGCTTGCGCGATCGATCGAAGAGGGCCGCGCGATCGACGAGCGTGAGCGCGATCTCCTTCGTCGCGGGGTCGCAGCCCGCGACGACGAACGCCCGAGTCGCGGCCGCGTCGAGGTGGAGCTCGTACGCGTCGCACGGGACGAGCGCGCCCAGGCGACGAGCGCGCACGTGGACGGTCGAGCCCTGCGCGTGCAGATCGCGCTGCAGCGCCTCGACGGTCTTGATCCACGCGCCGTGCTCGCGCGTCGCGACCTCGAGCGGGGCGTCGGCGCGCGCTGCGGAGGCGAGCGTGAGCGCCGCGACGAGCGCGCCGACGAGCGTCGCGATGCTGCGGGCCACGGCTCGACGTTCGCAAGGCGTGGGCCGCTCGAGCGCGCGCGGCGCCGCGCCCGCCGTCGGCACGCCGTGAACCACGCGACCCGTGTCGCCGCTTCACAGCCACGTCGGTGCGGGCTTGCGCGGCGTGCTTCGGCCTACGAACATCGCGGCATGACCAAGGCCGAAGGTCGCTTCGAAGGCTTCGCGGACGCGGGCGGCTCGTTCTTCAAGAAGCTCGCGAAGAACCAGGACAAGGCGTGGTTCACCGCACACAAGGCCGAGTACGAGGAGGGCTGGCAGGCGCCGCTGCAAGCGCTCCTCGCCGAGATCGCGCAGAAGATCGACGCGGCCTACCCCGACTGCGAGCTCGGCGAGCCGAGGGTCATGCGCATCTACCGCGACGTGCGCTTCTCGAAGGACAAGTCACCGTACAAGACGCACGTCGGCGGGAGCGTGCCGTTGAAGGGCGCGGGCGGCATGGGCGAGGTGCCGTCGGCCTTCTATTTCCACGTCGGCGCGGACGATCTGTTCGCAGGCGCGGGCCTCTACATGATGGATCCGGCCCGCCTCGCGAGGCTCCGCACCGCGATCCTCGACGACGCGAAGGGCGGCGAGATCGCGAAGATCGTCCGCGGCCTCGAGAAGAAGGGCATGCGCGTGACGGCCGCCGAGACGCTCAAGAAGCCGCCGAAGGGCGTGCCCGTGGACCACCCGCGGCTCGATCTGCTCCTCAAGAAGGGCCTCGTCGCCGGCGTCGAGGACATCCCGCGCGAGGCCCTCACGAGCCGCGCCCTCGTCGATGTGTGCGTGAAGGCGGCGAAGAGCATGGCGCCGATGGTGCGCTGGCTCGCCTTCTCGGTGTGACGAGGTCGCGATAGGGTCCGCGACATGGTCGAGATCCGCGTTGCTCTCGCGCTCGCCGCGACGCTGGCCTTGATGGGATGCGAGCCGCCCTTCGCCGTCGCGCCGCCGCCGCTCCCGGACAGGGTGGTCATCCCG
>DASYCF010000612.1:0-10908 GCA_036500365.1 Byssovorax sp. | reverse complement strand
CCGGCTACGAGGACTCGACGTTCGGCAACATCTTCGCGTCGCACGTGAAGCTCGGCGAGTGCGACGCGTCGATCGCGAAGAGCGGCATCGAGTACATGGCCGCCTTCTACGACCAGTACCGCGAGCTCTCCACCGGCGCGGGCTGCGGCTTCTTCCAGATCGGCGGCGGCATCGCGGGCGACTTCCCCATCTGCGTGGTCCCGTCGATCAAGTACGACCTCGCCGAGGAGGTGAAGCCGTGGGCGTACTTCTGCCAGATCTCGGACTCGACCACGAGCTACGGCTCGTACTCGGGCGCGACGCCGAACGAGAAGATCACGTGGGACAAGCTCACGCGCGACACGCCGATGTTCGTGATCGAGAGCGACGCGACGATCGTCGCCCCGCTGATGCTCCGCGCGCTGCTCGAGATGAAGCAACACCCGGCCGAGGCGAAGGCGCTCGTCGCCAAGTACGGGTAAGAGCCGCCGCCGGCCGCGCGAGCTACGGCTCTAGATCGACACGTCCGAAGCCCTCCGAGTTGTTCGGCGTGCTCCCGGCCTCGGAGGGCGTGTATTGGCCCCGGATGTCATAGGCCGCATTGATGAGGAGCGCCTTCACCAGAGCGGCGCTCGGAGTCGGCAGGCCGCGGCCCCGGAGGTACTCGCGAACGACCGCCGCGCAGCCGGCGACGAGCGGCGTACCCGCATGGGGTGACGACGTACGTTCAGTGCCCAGCGCCGAGCACGCGACCGTGGTTGCGTCGCCCGATCATCAGGTCCGGACCCTATCGGGACGAAGCCGGTCGTGTTCGGCGTCGGGCGAGCTCGGTAGGTCGAGGACGAGCTGCCACGGAACCAAGGATCCTCACCTCGGCCGCCGGTGCTTGCGGCGCACGGCGAGGTAGCTCGCCGGCGACACGAGCATCCACGCGCCGAAGCACGCGCCGACGACGCCGATCCACCTCACGGGGATGAAGCCGTAGGCGACCCAGCCCTCGCCGAGGAAGAAGCCGGCGCCGCCGATGGCGACCACGGCGAGGCCGATGAGCCGCGCCTTCTTGTGCACCTCGGCGGCGCGATGCGGCGGCGCGGTCACCATGTCGTCGAACGTGCCGCGGACGCGCCTCGCGACCTCGTGCGACGCGCGACGCAGCGGATAGAGCCCGAGGCCGACGAGGAGGAACACCGCGCACACGACGACGCCCGTGAGCGAGTTCGATTTGCCGCACGACGCGCACACGTCGAGCGTCCGGAGGCGCGCCGCGTCGGGCGCGGCGAGGCCGGCGCGGCGCAGATCGCGCTCGCGCGACCTGGACATGGGTTCGACGATCCCGACGAGCGGCGCGGCGACGGTCGCCTCGCAGTCGATGGCGTGATCGAAGCGCGCGACGACGATGGTGGAGCCCTCGCGCGCCGGCACGAACGCGACGCCGCCGGGCACCTCGCCGCGGATCTCGTCGCAGCGCCAAGGCGCGCCCTCGACGGCGACCCAGCGGCGACCCTTCTCGGCCGCATCGGCGGCCTCGACGAGCGACGAGCGCGTCGGCGTGTCGCCGAAGGCCAGGTAGTCGTTCAGCGCCTCGACGCCGAAGTAGCCCGCGAAGCAGACGATGCCGGCGCCGACGACGAGCGCGAGGGTGCGGCCGACCGGATCCTCCACGCGCGGATCGTAGTCGAACGGAGCGCGCGCGGGTCAGGTCGGCGCGCGGTCGTCGACGGTACGGTACTGGCTCGGCGTGCGGCCCGTCCATCGCCGGAACGCGCGGTGGAACGTCGTCGTGTCGGCGAAGCCGGCGAGGAACGCGAGATCGCTCAGCGTCGCGTCGGCGTCGCGCACGCGGCCGAGCACCAGCGCGCGCCGCGCGTCGTCGACGAGGGCCGAGAACGTCGTGCCCTCGGCGCGGATGCGTCGCTGGAGCGTGCGCCCGCTCGTCGCGAGGCGTCGCGCCACCGCGGCGAGCGCGGGCGCGCCGCCGTCGAGGTCGGCGGAGATCGCCGCGCGCACGTCGTCGAGCGCGTCGCCGCGCGGGGGCAGCCGATCGAGGAGCTCCTGCGCGTGCCGCTCGAGCACGGCGACGAGGACCGGGTCGCTCGTCGTGGCCGCTCGGTCGAGGAGCGAGGCGTCGAACGTGATCGCGTTCTCGCGCGCGCCGAAGCGAGGCGACACGCCGAAGACGCGGCGGTGCTCCGCGTCGTCCGACGGCCCCGCGTGCTCGAACTCGACGCGCCGGAGCTGCGGTCGCTCGCCGATGCCGCGGCCGACGCGGAGCGCCCACATCGCGAAGACGAACTCGACGAAGTGACGCGGCGCAGGCGGCGAGCAGGTAAACCGCTGCGCGTACCGGGCGACGCCGGCGCGCGCGTCGACCTCGAGCGTGATCGTCGCCGCGTCGTGCAAGAGGCGGACGTAGCGGCCGAGGCGCGCGATCGCCTCGCGCAGGGTCGAGGCGTGCATCAGCGCGTAGTCGAGCGCGTCGAGCCCGACCGCGTGCACGGCCTCGGCCGCGTGCAGGCCGAACGCGTCGTCGCCCGCGAGCGTGGGCACCTCGGTCCAGAGCGCGGCGACGACGCGGTGCGGGACGCGCGCCGTCGGGTCGGTGAGCACGGCGACGTCGAGCCCGTGCGACCGCGCGATCGCCGCCGCGTCGAGGCCCTTCGCCGCGCCGGCGAGGAGGCACGCGCGCGCGGCCTTGATGCACACCTCGGCGTCACGCATCGTCGGTGGAACATGGTAGCCGCGAGGTTTGGCGTGCGCGGACAACGTTTTGGCGCGGTCGGCAAGGACGCGCGGCGCGCGTGACCGCATGCTGTGCGCCGCCCCGACACCCGAACCTGGAGTGGACATGCGCCTCTTGCCGCCGCCTCCCGCAGCCGTCGTCCCTGGCCTCCGCGCGATGAAGATGATCGCCGCGCGCGACGGCGCGCTGAGCCCCGCCGCCGCGAACCTCGTCGGCGGCGCGCAGCGCCTCTTGCTGAAGAGCGACGTCGCGCTCGACGCGCTCGAGCCGATCACGCCCGCCGCGCTCGCCGCCGCGATCGAGGACCCGGCCCTGCGGCGGCAGCTCGTGCAGGGCATGCTGATCGTCTCGCTCGCCGACGGTCCGCCGACCGCCGAGCAGATGGATCTCGTCGACGCGTTCGCCGAGGCGCTCGCAGTCGACGGGCCGGCGCTCCGCACGATGCGGCTCCTCGCCGACGAGCGCAGCGTCTTCTTCCGGTTGCATTTCCTCCGACACTCGCACCTCGGCGAGGTCGCGGCGCGCGGTCTGCGCGAGAGGGGCCTGCTCACGCCGATCAAGGACCTCATGAGCCTCCGCGGCTACTACGAGGACGCGGCGCTCGCGGCGCGTTACCGCGCCCTCGAGGATCTCCCCGAAGACACGCTCGGTCACGCGTTCACGCGCTACATCCACTCGAACGGCTTCGCGTACCCGGGCGACAAGGGCGGCTTCCCCGAGGGCGGCATCTGGCACGACTTCGGGCACGTGCTCTCGGGCTACGGCACCGACCCCGAGGGCGAGCTCGAGATGGTCGGCTTCCAGGCGGGCTACCGGCGCGAGAACTCGATCTACATGCTGCTCTTCGGCGCGATCACGTTCAGCGCGGGCGTCAACGTGACGCCGCTCGCGCAGCCGGACACGCACGGCATCTTCGCGCGACCGGGCCTCGTCGATCGTGTATTCCGCGCGATGGACCGCGGCGCGAACATGACGACGGACCTCTTCGACGGCTGGGATCCGTGGACGTGCGTCGCGCTGCCGATCGCCGAGGCGCGCGCGCGGCTCGGCGTCAGCGCATATTGAGCTGCGGTCAGTGCGGCGGCGCCGCGGGCGCGGGCGCGGGCGCGGCGGTCGGCGGCGGCGCGGTCGGCGTGTCAGGGCCGGGCGCGGCGTTCGCGTACCCCTCGGCGAGCAGCGATTGCCCGTTGCGCCACACGATCGCCGTCCGGCACACCGTCGGCACGCCCGGCATCGTCGGACAGTAGACGAGCTCGATGATGGCCAGCTTGCCCTCGTCGTCGGTGATGTCGCGCGTGAACCACTGGGCGTCGAGCTTGCCGTTGATGAACTCGTGGCTCACGGGCGTGACCGTGTAGGCCGAGGGCCGGACGCACCCGAGCAGGGCGAGCGCGGCCAGAAGCGAGGCGATGGCGCGGGCGCTCACTTCCCCACCTTCGGCGCGACGTGCACGGCGGGCGCCGGCAAGACGATCGGCACGGGAATCGGCGCGGTCGGCGTCGCAGCGTTCGGCTCGGTTGGCGGAGCCGCCACGTGGTCTTCCATCGAGCCCGTGAGCGCGCCGACCATCTCGGGCACAGGCGCCGGCGCCGCGGCCGTGGGCCCGAACGAAGCGCGCATCCCGACCTCGGGCGGGATGGCGCAGTGCATGCCTTCGGCCGGGCGGCCGTCGCAGAGCAAGAGGTAGTCGCTCGAGCGCGAGAAGTTGCCGCGGCTGCCGAAGTCGTCCGCGAGTCCAGAGTGGCTCACGACCACGTATTTCAGCCCCGGCGTGTGCGTGGGCACATAGGTCACGGCTGGCTTCGTTGCGTCTGGGCCGCACCCCAGCGCCAAGAGCCCCACCCCCAGCAGCGAGATAATCTTCATGGGACGGCAATACAAAACCGTCCAAGACAAGTCAAAGCGAACGCCAAAAAGATGCGCCGGGCATCGACGCGGCGCCTGGCAATCAGCGACGGACGAGGCGCGCGTCGCCACGAGGCGCGCCGCGCCGCCCGCGGCCCGCGCGCCGTGCCTCGCGAAACCAACCGAAGTAGGCTCGGCTCATGTCCGACGGCGTTCACCCGCGTGAGAGCGCCGCCGAGGCCGCTCCGGCCGCGGCGCCCGCGTCGATGCCGTCCGACGCGCCGCCGCTCTCGTCCCGCGTGACGCCGCCGGCGCCTGCCGCGCATCCCGCGCCTCCTCGTCGCAGCAGCGCGCCGCCGCCCGCGTCGTCGCGCCGCGTGTCGACGTACACGGGCGTCGGTCCGGTCGGGCCCGTTCCGCCGCTCTCCGCCGAGCCAGCCTCGCGCCGTGGGCAGCTCGTGGTGCGCCCGCCCGCGCGCCGCCGCCTCGCCTCGCAGCGCTTCCGCTTCGTGCGCGCGTACACGACGACGTTCGTCGTGATCGGCAGCTACCTCACGTTCGCCGCGCTCGGGCGCCTGCTCGGGCAGACGTGGACGGCGAACCACGAGGCGGAGGTGCACGCGCGGAACGCGCGCCGCGTCGAGCTCACGATCGTGCGGCTGCAGGGGCTCTTCATCAAGGTCGGCCAGCTCCTCAGCATCATGGCGAACTTCCTGCCGCAGGCCTTCCGCAGCGGGCTCGAGGGCCTGCAGGATCAGGTGCCGCCGCGGCCGTACCACGAGATCGCCGAGCGCATCGAGGAGGAGCTCGGCGCGCCGATCGCCGCGCTGTTCGAGCGCTTCGGCGAGCAGCCGCTCGCGAGCGCGTCGCTCGGCCAGGTGCACGAGGCTTGGCTCCGCGCCGACGTGACCGGCCCCGCGCAGCACGTCGCCGTGAAGGTGCAGCACCGCGACATCGACGAGATAGTCCGCCTCGACCTGCTGACGATCCGCCGCATCATGGGCATCGTCTCGATCTTCGTGCCGGTGCAGGGGCTCGACGCGTACTACCACCAGATCCGATCGATGATCTCGGAGGAGGTCGACTTCCTCCGCGAGGCGAACAACATCGATCGCATCGCCGACAACTTCACGAAGCAGCCCGACGTGCGCTTCCCGCGGCCGGTGAAGCGGCTCTGCACGCGCCGCGTGATGGTGACCGGCTACGTCGAAGGCGTGAAGGTCGGCGACGTGGCCGAGCTCGACGCGCGCGGCGTCGACCGGCGCGAGCTCGCGCGCAAGATCGTGAAGGTCTTCTGCCAACAGATCTTCATCGATGGCGTCTACCACGCCGATCCGCACCCCGGGAACATGCTGGTCGGCCCGGACGGCGAGCTCGTGCTGCTCGACTTCGGCGCCGTCGCCGAGCTCTCGAACGAGATGCGCGAGGGCATCCCCGCGTTCCTCGAGGCCGTGATCCGCCGCGACACCGAGGAGATCATCAAGGCCCTGCGCAAGATGGGCTTCCTCGCGCGCACCGCCGACGCCGACGTCAGCGAGAAGGTCATCGAGTTCTTCCACCAGCGCTTCCAAGACGAGGTGAAGCTCGACACGCTGAACCTCAAAGACATCAAGATCGACCCGCAGAAGGGCATCGAGAGCCTCATCGATCTGCGCAAGATGAACATCGGCTTGAAGGAGCTCTCGGGCGCGTTCCACGTGCCGCGCGACTTCGTGCTGCTCGAGCGCACGCTGCTCTTGCTGACCGGCGTGTGCACGCAGCTCGACGCCGACATGAACCCGATGGAGGTCGTCCGCCCGTACCTGCAGGACTTCGTGCTCGGCAACCGTGACTGGGCGCAGATCGCGCTCGACGCGGTGAAGGACATGGCCCTCAAGGCCATCACCATCCCGGACGATCTGCGGAAGTACCTGAACCGCGCGAACCGGGGCGAAGCCGAGATCCGGGTGCGCGGCCTCGGCGAGGCGGCGAGGCTCGTGTATGCAGGCGTCCGGCAGGCGATCTACGCGGCCGCCGGCATCGCCGCGGGCGTCGCCGCGCTCGAGCTGTACCTCGCGGAGAAGCTCGCGCTCTCGCGCTACTGCCTCTACGGCGCGCTCGGCTGCCTCGCGCTGTTCGTGGGCAGCGCGGCGCTCGCTCCGCGGCAGAAATGATCGACGGCGTCGCGCCGTGACTCAACGTCCCGGCGGCGCGGCCGAGGTCGACGCGGACGCGTTGGCGAGCCGCGCGGCGAGGTGGCGCACCGCGCGCAGGTCGGCCGACAGCGCCCTCTGCAGCTCGTGCTTGTCGGTGTGCACGATCTCGCCCTCGATCCATTGGATCTGGCGCTGGAGGGCGGCCGTCAGAACACGTGCTTCGTCGAGATCGAGGGCGAGGTTCATGGATGCCTCCGCCTTCGGACATTGCAAGGGCGCGGCCACGCGGGGTCCCGTCCGCGGCCCGTCGCTTGCTCAGCTCCGCGTTGCCGCCAAGCGCGGCGAACTGGAGCGCGTCGTGGACCCTTCGATCAAAGCCTTCGGCTGGGCGGCCGCCGTCATCCTCGGCGTCATGTTACCGGTCGGCGTATGGATGACGCAGACCGACGGCTTGCATCTCCGCGAGCACCTCGTCGCCGCACGAATCGCGGACGCGGACCGCATGACCGCCCCACGCATGATCGACGCGGACGCGCCGGTCGCCACGGCGCCGCGGGCCCCCAGCACGACCGAGGAGGAGCCCGTCGATGCCGCGCCGAGCGCGGTCGACGAGGCGCCCGCGGCGAGCGCGCCAGCGCCGGCGGAGGCGCGACCTGCGTTCGTCGCCGGACCGCCGACGCGCGCGGCCGCCCCCGCCCAGGTCGTCGCGGGCGTTCGGTGTGGCCGCGCCGTCTGCGGGGCAGATCAAGACTGCTGCAACGAGTCGTGTGGCATTTGTGTCGCGCGCGGCGGCACGTGCACGAACAAGATCTGCGGCCGGCCCGAGCTGCCCGCGAGCGCGAGCTGCGGACAGAACACGTGCAACGTCGGCCAGGTGTGCTGCAACCGGAGCTGCGGCATCTGCACGAAGCCGGGCGCGACCTGCTCTCGCGCGACGTGCGACGGACCGATCATCCCGAGCAGCGCGCCGTGCGGCATGAACACGTGCAACGTCGGCGAGGTGTGCTGCAACGCGAGCTGCGGCGTCTGCACCAAGCCCGGCGGCTCGTGCAAGCAGGACCTCTGCGGCTGAGCGGCGCTACGGGCGCAGCACCTTGAACGCGTGCGTCCAGTCGTTGCTCACGAAGCCCGAGATGCACCAGAGCATGCAAAGCGGCTCGATGGCGCGCGCCGCCTCGGCCTTGCCCATGTCCTCGGTGTCCCAGCCGACCTCGGCGAGCAGCGCCTTCGCCGCGGCCTTCGCGCCGTCGTCGTCGCCACAGATGAACATCGACGGCCGCACGCCGCCGGCGAGCGCCGGGTCGATGAAGAGCGCGCTGCCGACGCTCGAGAACGCCTTCACGAAGTGGGCGTGCGGCGCGCGCCGCTGCAGGCGCTCCATCAGCGAGTCGTTCTGGTCGGTGAAATAGCGGAGCACGCCGTTCACGGGCGGCGCGTCGGCGATCGGGTTCGTCGCGTCGAGGACGGGCTTGCCGTCGAGCGCGGCGCCGCACGCCGCGACGCACTCCTCGGCCGCGGAGCCCTTCACGGCGAGGACGACGAGCTCACCGAACGCGGCGGTCTCCTCGAAGGTGCCGGTGCGCGCGCGCTCGCCGGCGCCCTTCTTCCAGTCGGCGAGCTTCGACGGATCGCGTGAGCCGCGCATGACCTCGTGGCCGTGCTTGAGGAACCCATCCGACAGCACCTGACCCACCTGCCCCGAACCGAGGACGCCGATCTTCTTCATGCCGCGCAGCCTGCCGGATCTCCATGCGCGCTCCAAGAATCGCTCGCCGTGCGTGTCGAAGTGGGTCGACTCCATTGGTGTACCGAGACGACCGCGAAGCGACGCGCGCGCGGCTGCGCGAAGCCGAAGAGGAGCTCGCCGCGGCGTCCGTGCGATCCATGCGAGCGCGGGTGCCGGCGTTCGCTCTGGTGCTCCTCGGCGTCTGCTGTGGCGCGGCGGGCGGCGCGCTGGCAGCGTCGGTTCGAAGCTCGCCGGGCGCCGCCGCAGCGCGTTTCGGGGCGCGCGTCCAAACGACGATGGCCGCCGCCGCGGGACCGATGCAGCGCGACGGCTACGACTTCCGGTTCGAGCCGTCGCTCGCGCCGCTGGCGCTGTCGGACCGCCTCATCGTGTGGGGCGTCTGCGATCCGTCGCCTCGGGAACCCGAGGACTACGGGCCGTGTCGGCTCGATATCGCAGTTCGCGCCGTCGAGGTGCCCAGCGGCCGCGCGCTGTGGACGCGCTGCAACGTGCTCGAGTGGGGGGAGCCTGTCGAGCGTTGGCCCGCGAGCTCGCCCCTGAACGGCGGCGTCGATGTCTACAGCATCGAGGCGGCTGGCGACGACACGTACATCTTCGCGAGCACGAGCTTCGCGAGCTTCGCGCTGCGAACGCGCACCGGCGAGCTCCTGTGGGTTCGGCGACCGAGCCCGCGCGGCCTCTGTTACGAGGCGGCGTACGGCGAGATGCCCACGTACCCGTGCGGCGCCCGCGGATACGCATGGAACGCGGCCGTCTGGATGCGGCGGAACGTCGCGCGGACCACGTGGCCGGCCCTCTTGCCGACGCGGTAGGCGCGACCGACGATTGACCGGCGGCGGCGCGGGGGCGCGGGGTTTGTACTAAGCTTGCAGCATGACGCTCTCCGTCCCGTCGCGTCGGTTCGCGAGTGACGCCGGGCCCGATCGCGCGCCCGCGTCGAGGTCGGACGGCGGCGCCGCGACGGACGCGCCCATTACGCCGGCCGAGGCGCGGCGCAGGCACAGCCTCATCGTCGGCAACCTCGTCGGCGAGCTCCGCGCGGCGCTGCGGGATTTGCCGTGCGAGGTGCACCCGTCGGAGATGCGCGTGCACGTGCCCGCGCTCGGTCGCAGCGTCGTGCCCGACGTCACCGTCCTCATCCAGGCGCCGCGCCTCCACGACGAGGCCGAGGGCTCGCTCGCGAACCCCGCCGTGCTCTTCGAAGTCTTGACCGAGGCGACGGAGGCGTACGACCGCGGCGACAAGTTCGAGGCGTACGCGTCGATCCCGTCGCTCGCCGAGTACCTGCTCGTCTCGACGAAGCACGCGCGCATCGAGCGCTTCGTCCGCCAGCAAGACGGGTCGTGGACCTACCGCGCGTACAAGCGCGGCGACCCCATCCCGCTCTCGACGTGCGGCTGTCAGCTGCTCGTCGACGAGGTGTACTTGAAGGCGCTCGGCCAAGGATCGAAGTCCCCGTGAACGACGACGCCCGCGCGGCGGTGGTGCGCGCACTCGAAGAGGCCGAGGCCGAGGTCGCGACCCTCCGCGCCGCGAACTCGAAGGCTGCGGACGCGTTCCGCGACGACCCGAACGACTCGGCGAAGGCCGGCCTGAAGCGCGGCGCCGCCGACCTCGCCGCCGCGCGCGATCGGCTCGACGCGGCGAAGGTCGCGCTCGGCGTGTTCGAGAAGACCGGGACGCCGTATGGCCTCGTCGCCGACGAGGGTCGCGTGGCGGGCGTGGTCGCGGTGGAGGTCAAGCCGGGTACGTCGCGTGAGGCGCGCGAGCGCGCCGTCGACGACGTGCTCCTCCCCGAGCTCACGCGGGCGTGTGACGAGCTCGGCGTCGTGCTCGCGACGACCGCCGCGCACTACACGCGCGAGCGCCCCGGCCGCGACGCCGACGGCAAGACCGTGCTCGAGGTCGCCGGCCGCGTCGAGGGCGACCGGCTGATCCCCGCCATCTCGAAGGCGTCGAAGAACCTGCGCAACTGACCGAGCGAGCTGGGGGAACTGATCGCCAATTCTCAAGGGCGCCGCGGCTCATGGCCAGCGGAGCATGGGAATTGATGGGGATTTTCTACCCTTAGAAGAAGCTGTGCTGTCGGGCAACCTCGTCTCGAGGCCAGGCACGTCGCGTCCTGAGGCGATGGGGAACGCTCGATCATGCCGACCAGTCACCTAGGGGGCGAGCGTGCCGTGCGCGAGCTCGACCGAGCCGCCCACGTCGGCCGTCGCCTCGCTGCGACCCTCGCCGAGGTGCTCGACGCGCTCGTACGTGACGCGATAGCGGACGGGCAGCGACAGGGCGGCCGCGCCGAGATCGAGGTCCACGTCGCGCGGAGCCACGAACGGCCGATCGTCGCCCACTTCGACGAGGCGACCGAAGCCGCCCTCGAAATGGCGCGACAGGAGCTCCCGCCGAGTCGCGACGACGGCGCCGTCTGCGCCGATCGCCTCGACGACGATCGAGAGACGCCG